>NZ_SMKJ01000250.1:0-10793 GCF_004348615.1 Micromonospora sp. KC207 | reverse complement strand
ACAGGCGCAGGGGTGCGGGTCGCTGCGGCGGCGAGTAGTCCCAGTCCGGCGACGCCGGCGAGGGCGGTCAGCGCGACGGCGCTGCGGCGGGTGCGGTCGCCGCCGGCCACGGGCCTCTCCTCTCGGCAGGTGGCGGGTGCCCGCATCGGCGGTGTGCCGACGCGGGCACCCGTGGGATGGTGCGATCCGGGTGGCTCAGGCGCGGGCGGCGGCGCCCCGGCGTCGGCGGCGGGCCAGCGCCAGCGCGCCGGTGGCCGCGGCCCCGACGAGGGTGCCGCCGGCGGCGAGCAGGCCGCTGGCGTCGGCTCCGGCTCCGGCTCCGGCGCCGGCCGGTGCCGCGCCGATCGGGGTGACGGTGAACGTCGCGCTGCCCGAGGAGGTGCCGTCGCCGCAGGTCGCGGTGACCGTGTAGGTGCCGAGGGTGAACCCGGCGGTGAACAGTTCCGCGCTGAGCCCGCCGCTGGCGGCGGCGGTGGTGGACCGGACGTTCTGGTCCCGGTCGGGACCGGTGACGCGGAAGATCGTGTCGCCGGACTTCGGGTTGCAGGTCGAGGTGAGCACCACCGTGCCGCCGACCGGGGTGGTGGCCGGTGACACCGTGGTGTCGGCGAGGGCGGCGGCGGGGAGCAGGAGCGTGCCGAGGCCCACGCCGAGCGCCGCCGATCCGAGAACTGACTGTGCCTTCATACGCGTCTTCCCTCACATTTCGTCCGCTGACTGCGTGGGACGTCGTTCGGGTGGCCAACTCCGTGACAAGCACCGGTGTGCCCAACACTAGGAGGGTTGGGCCTCCGATCCGGTGAAAATGAGAATTCTTCTTTGCCGTCACGTGTTCACCCGGCGCCGGCTCGTTGGCCGAGCCCGTCCGGGTGCGCCCGCGCCGGTGCCGCGCCCTGCCCGGCGGTGTGACAGCGTGTCGGGGTGAACGAGTCCGCGCCGGTCGACGTCGACGTCGCCCTGGTCGGCGGCGGAGGTGCCGCGTCCCTCGTGCTGGCCGCCCTGGACCGGCACGCAGTGCGGGGGCTGCGGGTCGCCGTGGCCGACCCGGTGCGCAAGCGCGGCCAGGACCGCACCTGGGCGTTCTGGGGCCGCCCGGGCGGGGGCCTCGACCCGGTGCTCAGCGCCAGCTGGCGGCAGGTCGAGGTGACCACGCCGACCCGCCGACGGGTCCTCGACCTCGCCCCGCTGCGGTATGCGATGCTGCGCTCCGCCCCGGTGTACGCCCGCGCCGCCGAGGCCGAACGGCGGCTCGGGGCGGTCCGGCTCGACGCCGTGGTGGGTGCCCTCGACGACGACGGCGCCCGGGTGCTGGTGCGGGGTGCGGACGGCACCGCGCTGGTCCGGGCGTCCTGGGTGTTCGACTCGCGGCCCCGGCCGCCGGCGCGACCCGGCCGGACCTCCTGGTTGCAGCACTTCCGGGGCTGGTGGGCGCAGTCCGACGCCCCGCTGTTCGACCCGCGGCGGGCGGTGCTGATGGACTTCCGCACCCCGCAGCCCGACCGGGGAGTCTCCTTCGGCTACGTCCTGCCGGTCAGCGACCGGTACGCGCTGGTCGAGTACACCGAGTTCTCCCCACGGCCGCTCACCGACGACGGGTACGACGCCGCCCTGCGCGGCTACCTCGGCCGCCTCGGCGTGGACCCGGCCGCGCTGACCGTGCGCGAGGTGGAGGACGGGGTGATCCCGATGACCGACGCGCCCTTCCCGCGCCGCCCCTCACCCCGGGTGGTGCGCCTGGGCACGGCGGGCGGCGCCACCCGACCCTCCACCGGGTTCACCTTTGCGGCGATGCTGCGCCAGGCCGACCAGGTGGCCCGCGCGCTTTCGGCCGGCCGGCCTCCGGTGCCCGCGCCCGCGTACCCCCGACGGCACCTGTGGATGGACGCGGTGGCGCTGCGGGCCCTGGACACCGGCCGGGTCGGCGGCCCGGAGTTCTTCGACCGGCTCTTCGACCGCAACCCCGCGTCGCGGGTGCTGCGCTTCCTCGACGGCGACACCAGCCTGGCCGAGGACCTGGCGGTGATGCGGTCCAGCCCGCTGCTGCCGATGACCTCCGCCGTGCTCGGCGACGCCGCCGGCCGGCTGCGTCGCCGGCTGCGCCGCACGGGGTGAACTCGATGGGTGGGCCGGCCGGCGCCGGCCCCGCCTGACAGCCGGACGGCGGTGGCCGGGATCGACCACCCAGCCAGAGCGGCCGGGTCGACGCCGCCGGATTCCCGGCCCCGCAGCGCCGGCGGCGCGCGGCGCACCGGTAGGTTGCGGGCATGGCGGACGTGGCGGCCGGCGGGGTCGTGGAGATCTGGACCGACGGGGCGTGCAGCGGCAACCCGGGCCCGGGCGGCTGGGGTGCGGTGCTGCGCTACAACACCCACGAGCGGGACCTGTGCGGGGGCGAGGCGACGCCCACGACCAACAACCGGATGGAGCTGATGGCCGCGATCCGGGCGTTGGAGAGTCTGACCCGGCCGGTCACCGTGCGGCTGCACACCGACAGCACGTACGTGCGCAACGGCATCACCAGCTGGCTGGCCGGGTGGAAGCGCAACGGGTGGGTGACCGCGGCGAAGCAGCCGGTCAAGAATGCCGACCTGTGGCAGCGGCTGGAGGCGGCCTGCGCCCGGCACCAGGTGACCTGGCTGTGGGTCAAGGGACACAATGGACACCCGGAGAACGAGCGGGCCGACGCCCTGGCCAACCGGGGCATGGCCGAGGCTCGGGCGGGGGTCGCCGCTGCCCGGTGAGTCACGATCCGTCACGGTCTGGGCTTGTGCCGGTGGGGACCGCTCGGTAACGTCTCGAATCGAGTGCGTCACCCTCAGTTGTCACGGAAGGTGTCCCGCGTGACCACGACCGCCGCTACCGATCTGCCGCTCTGGCCTCCGTCCACCCTCGACCAGGGCCCGTTCGCCCTGCTCGACGACGAGCAGCGGTGGCTGCTCGCCCGGCCCGTCACCCGGGTCCGGCTGCCCACCGGCGTGCCCGCCTGGCTGGTCACCCGGCACGCCGACGTGCGCCAACTGCTGCGTCACCCCGGTTTCAGCGCCGACCTGGAGCGTCCCGGCTTCCCGCTGCTGCGCCCCCTGCCCCCGCAGACGGACCTCGACCTGCAGGGCGGCTTCATCCGGATGGACGGCGCCGAACATTCCCGCCTGCGCCGGATGCTCACCGCCGAATTCATGATCAAGAATGTGCGGCGGATCGAGCCGCTGATCCGGCAGACCGTCGACGCGGCGCTGGACGACCTGGCCGCCGCCGGCCCACCCGCCGACCTGGTCGAGTCGTTCGCGCTGCCGGTGCCGTCCGTCGTGATCTGCCACCTGCTCGGCGTCCCCTATGCCGACCACGACTTCTTCCAGGTCCGCAGCCGCACCCTGCTCGACCGTACGGTGCCGGCGGAGCTGGTCGCCGCCCACCTGCGCGAGCTACGGGGCTACCTGCACGACCTGATCCTCGCCCGGCAGGCCGACGCCGACGGCGCGGACGACCTGATCAGCCGGCTGGTGCGCGGCCGGGTGGCCACCGGGCAGCTCGCCGTCGCCGAGCTGGTCGGCATGGCCATGCTGCTGCTCGTCGCCGGCCACGAGACCACGGCCAACATGATCAGCCTAAGCACCCTGCTCCTGCTGCGCGAGCCGGGCCGGTTCGCGGCGCTGCGCGCGGCCCCGGACCGCGCTGCCATACTGGTCGAGGAGCTGCTGCGCTACCTCAGCGTGGTGCGTACCGGGCTGCCCAGGCTGGCCCTCACCGACGCCGAGATCGGTGGCCACCTCATCCGGGCGGGGGAGGGCGCCGTCGCGGTGCTGTCGCTGGCCAAC
This sequence comes from Micromonospora sp. KC207, assembly GCF_004348615.1. Taxonomy (NCBI): domain Bacteria; kingdom Bacillati; phylum Actinomycetota; class Actinomycetes; order Micromonosporales; family Micromonosporaceae; genus Micromonospora; species Micromonospora sp. KC207. The sequence continues at coordinate 6,978 of NZ_SMKJ01000250.1, read as the reverse complement.
CGCGACCCAAAGGTCTTCGATAACCCGGAGGAGTTCGACCCGTACCGCGAGGCCCACCAGCACTTCGCGTTCGGCTTCGGGGTGCACCAGTGCATCGGCCAGCCACTTGCCCGCGCCGAGCTGCGCATCGCCCTGGTCGAGCTGGCCCGCCGCTTCCCGGGACTGCGCGTCACGGTGCCGCCGGAACAGCTGTCGACCCGCGACACGTCGATCGTGTTCGGCCTCAACACCCTGCCGGTTACCTGGTGACAGGGTGGGCACCTTGCGGGTGACGGTGGACCGGGACGCCTGCTGCGGGTCGGGCAACTGCGTGCTCACCGCGCCGGACGTCTTCGACCAGGACGACGCCGACGGGCTGGTGCTGCTCCTGCGGCCCGAGCCCCCGCCGGAGGCGACCGACCGGGTCCGCCGCGCCGTCGGGCTCTGCCCGGCCGCCGCCATCCACCTCACCTGAACCGTTCGCCCCCGGCTACCGGGCCGGGTGGTCTGCGCCGTCGCACCCTGCGCAGGCGACGCGAACCACCCGCCACTAGGTCAGGGCTCGCGGGAGGGGTCGGTGGCACCGGAGACGGCCTCGACGTCGTAGCCGGCGCGGCTCGTCTCCCGGGCCGGCCGGGCGTCCTCCGCGGGCAGGTCGGCGAAGTCGTCCCCGGTGTCCCCGGTCGTGTGCAGGGAATCGCCCGGCGGGCGCAGGGAGGCCTCCAGGGCCGTCACGCCGTCCGGCTCGTCGGTGCTGGCTAGGTCGAAGCGTCGCTCACTGGTCATGACGCACTCGTGCCCGCCCCGTCGGCCGGCAAACGTCCCCGGGTCAGCGGCGGCGTCCCCGGCCCGCCGCCCGACCGGCGGACCGGGGCGACCGGCAGGGACCGGCGGACCGGGGCGACCGGCAGGGACCAGCGGACCGGGGCGACCGGCCGGGACCAGTGCGTCGGCCGGACGAGCGCCGGCGCGAGCCCGGTGCGGTCATCACCCCCGGCGGCGTCGACCTGGGACTGGTGCAGGAACAGCGCGCCGCTCAGGTCCGCGCCGCGCACATCCGCGCCGCGCAGGTCGACACCGGTGAGATCGGCCAGCGTGAGGTCCGCGCCGCGCAGATCCGCCCCGAGCAGCACCGCGCCGCGCAGGTTCGCCCCGACCAGGTCGGCCCGGCGCAGGTCGGCGGCGACCAGCACCGCACCCCGGCGGTCCGCGCCGGCCCGGTCGCCGCGGGCCAGCTCGCTCGTCCGCAACAGCAGCGGGTTCACCCGCCCCCGGTGCGCGTCGACGTCCAGTGCCAGCAGCTCCCGCGCGCTGCCGCCGGTCAGCCTGCGGGTCTCGGCCAGCGCCGCCTCCAGCTCGGCGCGCAGCGGGCCCGGCCCCGTCAGCGTCACCGCCTGGGTCAGGTACCACAGCAGCTCGTGCAGCGGGCGCATCACGGCGAACGCCTCGAACATCCGGGTCGCGGTCCGTGGGGCCGTCCGCCAGTCCCGGCCGGCGAAGGTGACCTGGGCGACCTGCTGTCCCGCCCCGAAGCAGTCGAAGACGGTGCACCCGGCGAAGCCCCGGGCGCGCAGGTCCCGGTGGATGCCGCAGCCGAAGCCGTCGCCGAGGTTCGGGCACGGCTGCCCGGCGGGCTTGTCCAGGGCGAAGTCCGACGAGGCGGCGAAGGCGGGCGCCACGCAGCACAGCCCGAAGCATCGGGCGCAGTCCGCCCGCAGCTCGTCACGGGGGCCGGGCGGGGCTGTCTCGGACACGGTCGAGTCCTCCTGGGGACGCCGGGACGGCCCCGGAGACGCCCGGGGCCACCCCATTGTCCCGCCGGCCGTCCCTGGCGGGTGTAGCCGGCCCCGGGACGGGTAGCCGCAGCGCATGGAGCTGGTCGAGGAATCGCCGTACCGGTTCCGGATCGACCGGCGCGACCCGATGCGGGTGCCCGGGGTCGTCTTCGCCTCCCGGGCGCTGATCCCCGACGTCGGCGCCGACCGGTCCCTGGAGCAGGTGGCGAACGTGGCGACCCTGCCCGGCATCGTCGGCGCCTCGTACGCCATGCCCGACGTGCACTGGGGGTACGGCTTCCCGATCGGCGGCGTCGCCGCCACCGACGTGGCCGCCGCAGGGGTGGTCTCCCCGGGCGGTGTCGGCTTCGACATCTCCTGCGGGGTCCGGCTGCTCGCCGCCGACCTCGACCGGGCCGACCTGCCCAGGGTTCGCGACGCGCTGATGGACGGCCTCGACGCGGCGATCCCGCGCGGCATGGGCCGGGGCGCGGTCTGGCACCTCACCGACCGGGCCGAGCTGGACGCGGTGCTGCGCGGCGGCTCCCGGTACGCCGTCGAACGCGGCCACGGCGTGCCACGCGACCTGGACCGCTGTGAGGACACCGGCGCGGTCGACGACGCCGACCCCGGGCAGGTCAGCGACCGCGCCGTGCAGCGCGGCCGCGGGCAGGTCGGCAGTCTCGGCTCCGGCAACCACTTCCTTGAGGTGCAGGCGGTCGGCGAGGTGCACGACGAGGCGGTGGCGGCGGCGTTCGGGCTGCGCGCCGGCCAGGTCGTCGTGATGATCCACTGCGGGTCGCGCGGCCTGGGCCACCAGATCTGCACCGACCACGTCCGGGCGATGGAGCGCAGCATGCCCCGGCACGGCATCGAGGTCCCCGACCGGCAGCTCGCGTGCGCGCCGGTCGACTCGGCGCAGGGACGGGCCTACCTGGGGGCGATGGCCGCCGCCGCGAACTACGCCCGGGCCAACCGGCAACTGCTCACCGCCGCCGCCCGCCGGGTCTTCGCCCGGACCGCTGGCAGCGGACTCGACCTGGTGTACGACGTCTCGCACAACCTTGCCAAGATCGAGACACACGCGGTCGACGGCGCGGACCGGCGGCTGTGCGTGCACCGCAAGGGCGCCACCCGCGCGCTGCCGCCCGGGCACCCGGAACTGCCCGGGGACCTGCGCGCTGCCGGGCAGCCGGTGCTCGTCCCCGGCTCGATGGGCACGGCCTCGTACGTGCTCACCGGCGTCGCGGGCGCCCCGGCGTTCGCCTCCACCTGCCACGGGGCGGGCCGGGTGCGCAGCCGCAGCCAGGCCACGAAGACCGTGCGCGGGCAGGAGCTGCGCCGACAGCTGGAGGCCCGGGGTATCGCGGTGCGGGGTGCGTCGTGGCGCGGGCTGGCCGAGGAGACGCCGGAGGCGTACAAGGACGTCTCCGCCGTGGTCGACGTGGCCGAGGCGGCGGGGTTGTGCCGCCGGGTGGCCCGGCTGGTCCCGCTCGGCGTGGTCAAGGGCTGAGCGGGGGCCGCTGGCCCGTCACCCGCCCGGCCGGGTCGCCCGCTCACACGTCCAGGATCACCGCACAGGACCAGCCGTCCGGGCCCGGGCCGAAGCGCAGCCCGTGCAGCGCCACCGCCTTCGGCACCGCGCCGACCAGCTCCACCGCGTCGACGGCCACCACCCGCCAGCGCACCCGCAGGCCGCCCTCGCCGGTGCCGGTCACCCGCGCGGTGACCGGCAGCACCCCCTCGGTCTCCAGCCGGAAGATCACCTCGTCGAGGACGCCCACCAGCAGGTCCTCGTCGGTGCCCGCCGGCACGTCGAAGCCCGCCTCGGTGCCCGCGCCCGCGCCGGTGGTGTCGGCGAAGGTCTCCACCATCGCCGGCACCGCCTCGGCCAGGCAGCCCTCCCGGTCCGGCGCCCACGCCTCGATCCGCACGTCGGCGGTGTGCGCGACGCTGCGGTGCCCGCGCCCCGACCCTCGCTGCATGCCCCGATCATGCCGGGCGCGGGCCGCGCTCCGCCGGGGTTCCGGCCCCGGGGGCGCCCTTCGGGCCCGGGAACGCGTCGGCCGATGGGGACGCGCGGTGCGGCGGCGGGGCTGCTCCCCGGTAGATGGTGGTGAGCCACACGTCGAGCAGCACGTCCACCACGTCCCGTTCGGCGACGGCCGGCCCGTCGGCGGCGAAGGTGGCGTACCAGACCCGCTCGTTCATCGAGTTCAACGCGATGGCCAGCTCCCGGGCGGGCAGCCCGTCCGGGGCGGCGCCCCGTCGCCGCTCCGCCACCACCGCCACCTCGACGGCCTGCACCCAGCGCTCCAGCACCCGTGCCCACAGCCGGCGCACCTCGGCGTTCGTGCCGCGCACCTCGGCGCAGGCCAGCACCACCGCCCGGTGCGCGCCGAACGTCTCGTGGAACCGCATGATCACCTCCCGCCACCGGGCCCGGGGATCCTCGGCGAGCCGGTCCAGCACGTCCCCGGCGGCCGCGTCGGCCTCCTCGGTGACCCGGTCCAGGAGGGTGAGCAGCACCGCGTCCTTCGACGGGAAGTAGAAGTAGAAGGTGGGCCGGGAGATGCCCGCGCCCCGCGCCAGGTCGTCGACGGAAACATCGCCGAACGGCCGCTGCGCGAGCAGCCGCTCCGCGGTGGCGAGGATGGCCACCTCCCGGTCCTCGCCGACCGAGCGGCCCGACCGCCGGCCTCGCGTCGCGCTGGCGTGGGAGGGCGTACGGGCGGCGGTCACGAGCGCAGATGCTACCCGTACGGTCGATGCCTCGACACCGCGTCGATCCCGCCCGACGGGGTGTTGACCGACGTCGACGGCGCTGGATAGTGTCCGGTCCATAGCCTGCGACGGGAGACGCGCCTTGGCCTGCGACCATGTCGACGTGCTGATCGTCGGCGCCGGCCTCTCCGGCGTCGGCGCCGCCTGCCAACTGCGCCGCGCCTGCCCCGACAAGACGTACGCGGCGCTGGAGGCGCGCGGCGCGATCGGCGGCACCTGGGACCTGTTCCGCTACCCGGGCGTCCGGTCCGACTCGGACATGTTCACCCTCGGCTACTCCTTCCAGCCCTGGACGGACCCGGCGGCCATCGCCGGCGGCGAGCAGATCCGCGCCTACGTCCGCGACACCGCCCGCAAGTACGGGGTGGACCAGCACATCCGCTTCCACCACCGGGTGCTCGCCGCCGAGTGGGACAGCGCCACGGCCCGTTGGACGGTGCGCGCCCGCCGCGAGGACACTGGCGAGGACGTTGCCCTCACCTGCGGTTTCCTGTTCGCCTGCTCCGGCTACTACCGCTACGACGCCGGCTACACGCCGGACTTCCCGGGCGTCGGGTGCTACGGCGGGCGGCTGGTCCACCCGCAGCACTGGCCGGCCGACCTCGACCACACCGGCCGCCGTGTGGTGGTGATCGGCAGCGGCGCGACCGCCGTCACCCTCGTCCCGGCGCTGGCCGAGCGGGCCGCCCACGTCACCATGCTGCAACGCTCACCCACGTACGTCATCGCGCTGCCGTCGCGCGACGTGCTCGCCGACGCGGTGCGGCGCTGGCTGCCGGCGAACGCCGCGTACCCGGTGGTGCGGTGGAAGAACGTGCTGGTCGGCACGGCCAACTTCCAGCTCAGCCGGCGCGCCCCGAAGCTGGTCAAGCGGTTCCTGCGACGCGCGGCGAAGAGCCACCTCCCGGCCGGCTACGACGTCGACCGGCACTTCTCGCCCCGCTACGATCCGTGGGACCAGCGGCTCTGCGTGGTTCCCGACGGCGACCTGTTCACCGCCCTCGGCGCCGGCCGCGCCTGCGTGGTGACCGACCGGATCGACGCCTTCACCCCCACCGGCATCCGGCTCGCCTCCGGCGTCGAGCTGGCCGCCGACATCGTCGTCACCGCCACCGGGCTCAACCTGCTCGCCCTCGGCGGCATGACGCTCACCGTGGACGGCCGGAGCGTCGACCTCGCCCGGACGGTCGCCTACAAGGGCATGATGCTCTCCGACGTGCCGAATTTCGCGATGACCATCGGCTACACAAACGCCTCCTGGACGCTCAAGGCCGACCTCGTCGCCGCGTACGTCTGCCGGCTGCTGCGTCACCTGGACGCCGCCGGCCAGCAGATCGTCACCCCGCTGGCCCCCGCCCGCGGGAAGCTGGAGCCGATCATCGACCTCAAGTCCGGGTACGTGCTGCGCAGCGTGGAAGCGCTGCCCAAACAGGGCGCGTCCACGCCGTGGCGACTGCACCAGAACTACGCCCGCGACGTGCTGCTCATGCGGTACGGCCGGCTCACCGACGCCGGCGTACGGTTCTCGCGCGCGCCGCAGACGCCCACGACGGACCGGCGGGACCGGGCCCGTCCGGCCGGCACCCCCGCCGGCTGACCGGCGAGGCGGAGGGAGATCGACGTGCGCAGGTTCGACTTCGCGGCCGGTACCGCCGTGGTCACCGGGGCGGCCGGCGGCATCGGCGAGGCCCTCGCCCACGGCCTGGCCCGGCGCGGCACCGACCTGGTGCTGCTCGACCGTGACGCCGGCCGGCTCGCCGCCGTGGCCGCCGCGCTGCGGGCCGCCCACCCCGACCGGCGGGTCACCACCGCACTGGTCGACCTGGCCGACGCCGCCGCCACGGCCCGGGTGGCCGAGGAGGTCCGCCGGCTCCACCCGAGGCTGCGGCTGCTGGTCAACAACGCCGGCGTCGCACTGGGCGGGCGCTTCGACCAGGTCACCCCGGACGAGTTCGGTTGGGTGATCGACGTCAACTTCCGGGCCGTGGTGCAGCTGACCCGTGCCCTGCTGCCCGCGCTCAAGGCCGAGCCGGGCGCCCACCTGGTCAACGTGTCCAGCCTCTTCGGGCTCATCGCCCCCGCCGGGCAGACCGCGTACTCGGCCAGCAAGTTCGCCGTGCGCGGCTTCACCGAGGCGCTGCGCCACGAGCTGGTCGACGACGGGATCGGGGTGACGTGCGTGCACCCCGGCGGCATCCGTACCCGCATCGCGCGGGACGCGCGCGTCGGCAGCGGCGTGCCCGCCGACGAGTACGAGGCCGCCCGCCGCCGGTTCGAGCGGTTGCTCACCATCGACCCGGCCACCGCCGCCGAGGTCATCCTGCACGGCGTGCAGCGCCGCCGGGGCCGGGTGCTGATCGGCTGGTCGGCGAGCCTGCCCGACCTGCTGTCCCGGCTCGCCCCCGTCGGGTTCGGCCGGCTCCTCGCCCTCGCCGTGAAC
>NZ_SMKJ01000024.1:0-38787 GCF_004348615.1 Micromonospora sp. KC207 | reverse complement strand
GATGGTGATGGCGATCTTGCCGGCGGGTTGGCCGGTTTTGAGGTAGTCGATGGCAATGGGGGCTTGAGCGAGGGGGTAGGTACGGTCGACGACCGGGGTGATGGCGCCGGAGTCGATGAGGTCGACGAGGGTGTGCAGGTCGGTGGCGGGCACGGTGGACATGAGGCCGGTCAGGCGCTGGGCGACGAAGAGCGAGAGCAGTATCGCCCGGATCTGGCGGTCGGCGCCCTGGAGCACGCGTCCGCCTTCGGGCCCGCCGACGATGACGAGCGTGCCGCAGGGGGCGAGGGCGCGACGTAGCTGGGTTAGGGGGCGATTGCCGGCCGTGTCGAGGATCAGGTCGTACCGGTCGGTGCCGGTGGTGAAGTCCTCGCGGGTGTGGTCGATGACGCGGTCGGCGCCGAGAAAGCGGACCAGGTCGGTCTTCGCGGTGCGGCACACGCCGGTGACGTGGGCGTCGTAGGCCTTGGCGAGCTGGACGGCGAAGGTGCCCACGCCCCCGCCGGCACCGGTGACGAGGACCGTCTGCCCGGCGGTGAGCTTGCCGGCGTCGCGCAGTCCCTGGAGGGCGGCGCAGGCGGCGATGGGCACGGTGGCGGCCTGGGCAAAGGTGAGGGTGGCCGGTTTGAGGGCGAGTTTGTCCTGGTGGGCGCGGGCGTACTCGGCGTATGCGCCGTCGCAGGTGCCGTAGACCTCGTCGCCGGGACGGAACCGGGTGACGTTGGCGCCGACGGCTGCGATGCGGCCGGCGACGTCCATGCCCGGGACGGGGTGCTTGGGCCGGCGCAGCCCGAAACCGGCGGCGCGCATCAGGTAGGGCAGGCCGGTGATGACGTGCCACACACCCTGGTCGACGCCGGCGGCCTCGACGCGGACGAGCACGTCGTCGGCGCCGATGGCGGGGATGGGCATGTCTCGCAGCTGGAGCTGCGCCGGTGCGCAGTAGGTGTCGCGGGCGATCGCGATCATCGTTGTCTTCGTCATGGTCGTCTCGATCCTGGTCGGGGTGCTCGTGCAGGTGGTTTGTCGGGACGGTGACTTCGGGTGTGACGGCCCAGGCCCGCGAGGCGATCTCGTCGCGCGCCGGGGGCGGTTCTGTGGGCGGTTACTCCTCGGAGTTCGGGTATTCGAAGACGTCATCGAGCGGCACGTTGAACACCCGGGCTATCTGGAAGGCCATTTCCAGCGACGGCGAGTAGCGGCCCTGCTCGATGGCAATGATGGTCTGCCGGGTTACCCCGACGCGGTCGGCCAGCTCCGCCTGCGTCATCTCGCCGTTGGCGAACCGCAGGGCTCGGATCGAGTTCGTGACCTTCGTGGGTTTGACCATGGTTAGATGCCCCGGCGGTACGAGACGATCTTCTTGATCGACGAGGCGACCGAGGCCAGGACGAACGCCAGGTACAGCGAGTTGGCGATCCAGAAGTGGGCGGCCTCCGCCATGGCCAGGGCGAGCGGGACGATCGTGGCGATGCTCATGACGTAGAACCCGACGTGCTCGCCCAGCCGATGGATCTGTCGGTCGCGCTCGTCGGTCCTGCCGGCCTCCCTCGGCGAGGCGATGGCGGCTGCGATGCTGGCGACGATGCCCAGGCCGATCCCGGCACCGATGGCGATGAGCATCGGCCGTACGTAGGCGATCCGTGCGACGTCGGCGTCCGGCACCTTCGACAGGACGGTGGCGAAGTAGACCGCAGCGACGCCGACGCCGACCACGGCGTAGATCCAGGAACGTTTCTCTTCGGAGGACATGACCCGCTCCCATGTAAAACAAATTTGACACGCTCAAGGTAAAGCAGCACTGACACGATGTCAATAATTCTTGACTGCCGCGCCGTTGGGTCCTGGCTATGCGACCGTGGCCTGCCGGCGTGAACGTCGATGTTTCAACTTTCTGCCATCGGCATGAGGGGGCTTGGGCGTGGCTTCGCCTGATCGTGGATCTCGCCATCTGTGGGTGGGGTCGCGGAGCTTCTGCGAAGACCGCCTCGCCGCTGGCCACCGCCACATCCGCACATCGCCATGAGCGGGCACTCGGTCTTGACTCCCGCCGGGAGGTCGAATCGCTGCCAGGACCGGTCGGGCGTCGGTGTCTCTCGATCAATCGTCGGTCCGCCGTCCGAGCGAGCATTGTCGCCGGAGCCAGCGTGACTTGACGACGCAGTTCCCGGACCTCACTGAGCCCAGCCGTCTGGCCCGGAGGGTGCGGCTGGAGTGGCTCGACGGTCGGGCGAGCGTAAGTGGCCGGTGTCGATCAGCACGGTGCAGCTTGGATGCCACGGGTACCGGGTCGTGCGGCCGGCGAGGGTGCGCCGGGCTCAGGCCCGACCTTCGCAGAGACTTCCGAGCTCACTGCAGGGTGGAAACCCGGCCCGGGACATCGCGTCCGCCTGGGCGGGCCTGGTCAGGTAATCCACGAACGATGTCACCAACGAGGGCTCTGTCGTCTGTTGGCGGCGGTAGTAGATGTACTCCACGGACCAGAACGGGTACCCGTTGCGGGGATCGTCGGCCTCCGCACCTTTTCCGTCGATCGTTGCCAGCACCAGCTGATCTCGGGCCTGCCGGGCTTCCGGTGTGCTCGCGTACCCGATGGCTCCCCGTACCTGGGACACCGCATCGAGGACGTCCTCGGTAGTGCTCACCTCGCAGAGGGTGATCTTGCCGGGGATGCTGCCGGGCTTGTCGCAGCTCGGGGTAGTCAATTCTCCCTGGCCTCGATTGTTCAAGACATAGCGCTCGAAGGCCACCCGGCTTCCGGACTGGCTACGCCGGCCCACAATCGTGATCGGGATCCGGGCCAGCGTCGGATCGATGTCGCTCCAGTTCTTCGGGGTGCCGTCGAAGATGCTGCGGATCTGGGTGGTGCTCAGGCCGAGTGTGTTGACGCTCGAGCCGAGGCCGCTCGGATTGACGACGATGCTGAACTGCACGACAGCCAGCGGCATACTGACGAACTGCTCGGGGGGCAGGTTCTCCACCGCGCCGTCGGAGAACGCGATCCGCGGCGGGCCCTCCTGGGCCTTGCGCAGCTCCTCCACCCCCTGCTGGCTGCTGCCGAAGTCCGGCTCGAAAATGGAGCCGGCGCAGAGCGCCTCGTACGAGCCGATCGCCTGCGCGGCGGCGTTGGCGAAGGCACTGGACCCGACCGCTCGTACGGTGCCTTCGACGCAGTCGAGGTTCTCCGGCTCCTGATCGGTCAGACCGATGGCGACCGCGGCCAACGCGCCGACGCAGAGCGAGGCCACCACCGCTGTCCCGGCCCGCCAGTACCGAATCCGGTTCTTCTGCTCGGTGTCCTTGGCGTTGATGATGTCGCCGCCCTTGAGCACCCCTCCGGCTCGTACGGTGTGGTCGTCGCTGTGTCCGGTGAGCAGGATCAGCAGCTTGAACCGGCTGCCCGCGTTCAGGTGCTCGCTGGGCAGCACCACACCGTGATCGTTGGCCCTGAGGTGCGGGGCGAACACCTCCTCGAGATCCGCTGGCGATCCCTCGGTCACGTCGACGGTGTTGACTGTCCGCTGGCCGAACTCGAACCGCAAAGGTACCTGGAAGTCGCCACTGGCGATGTCGTTCGTTCCCGAGTTCGAGATCCGTATGACCACCATGGACGGATCGGCGACTGGTTCCCCGTGTCGGTCGAGCAGGCGGGTGATCTCGCCAGCGTCCGGGGGATCGAAGCCCAGGCGGGAATTGAAGGTGACATGGTAGGTCAGGCGCTTGCGTACCGCCCGACGAGCCCGTATCTCCCGCCAGACCTGCCAGGAGACGGTCAACAGCAGAATGATCAACACGCCGAGGACGGAGCTGTCGCCCTCGCCGTCCCCGCCGAACAGGGACCAGATCGCCCACTCCTTGATGGAACCGATCAACGTTGCTCCTACTCCGCCTGGGCGCCCGCTCTGCCTGCCAGGGACGCCCACCTCGGTCGCGTCCGCGCAACAAATTCGCCGCGTCGACCTTTGGTCACCGTGTGCGACAACCCGCAACCTGCGGACATCCTGTTAATCGCCGATGAACGCGGATGCCGGCTGAGGTGGCGGAAAGGTTAAATGCGTCGGTCGGTTGGCGGTGGAGTCGTAGTGCTTGTTGACGATCCGTTCGTCGGCCACACGGACTGTCTCCAGTTCGGCCTCGCCGGTGCTCCAGATCGTGATCGCGGCAAAGCCACGACGTGGACTCGAACTCGCTGATGACGATCGGCTTGCCGTGATTCGGCTCGATCGGTCGGGTGTGCCACGCCATGCCCAGCCGCGCCCACGTCTGGGCCCGGGCCAGCACGGCGTCTGACAGTGCCTCCAGCGGAAAGGTCACGCCCGTCACCATCACACGCTCTGCGCGGGAGGGCTGGCGCCGATCCTGGATGTGCTCAGTTCATCCATCCTGCAGGCTCTCCTGCAGTTCAGCGGGCACCCGCATCCGCCACGCGTCGGTGATCAGCTCGGCCAGTCGCTCGACTGACACCTCGGTGAGGCGCAACATCACTAGGGGAAGACCGTCGTACCCGGCCGCCGTGAAGAACAGGTCGGGCTCGCCGAGGAGTAGCGCCTGCTTCTCTCCCTCATCACCGACGTAGAGAACCGCGACATCGGTGCGGATCACCCGCGGCTTCCCCGGAAGGCGTTCAGGATAAGACCAGACGAATCCCTTGTCTCCCACGCGGAAGTCGAAGCCGGCGCTGTCAATCTCCACCACGTGGGGCAGCGCAAGCGCCAGACGGCGTACATCGTCGGCATCAGCCATCCGCAGAGGCTACAACGGCGCTCGGCCCTCCTGCCCTCGACCCGGCCAGCGCTGCGCCCCGGCCGTCCAGCTGTGTCGTTGACTCGGTGCTGGATGCCGGCGTCCGTGATCCGCCTGGCGATGCGACACCGTGGCAGACCCATCAGGCCGATGGTGTGGACATGACTGACTTCGGACGTTCAGCATGATGCGAAAAACCTCGGTGTGTGCCGGGCGTCACATCAGGTGGTGACCGTTCGGGAGCCGCTCACCCAGCTGGTCTCGACCGCATCCGTTGACGAAGTCTGTGATCAGCGCCGCGGTGTGCTCGGGTTGGTCGATCATTGATCGAGGTGCGGCTGTTCGACACGATTTCGACGCGGGCGTCGGGAAGTGACCGGCCCAGACGTTCCGCGTGCTGCACGAACACTGCCGGATCTGCGCCGACGCATGCCGCGCGTGCGAGCAACCTGCCGGGACCTGCTGGCCACCATCAGCCGAGAAGCGGTGGGCGGTGCTGGCGCCCGACAGACGCCGGCACCGCCTCGCGTCGGTTACCGCCTAGCTTCCTGCTTGGCCATCTGCGGCGGCTCGCCCTTGCCGACCCTGCGCAGCGCCTCGCGTAGCTGCTCCTCGGTCATCTTGGAATTGCCCTCGATACCCGCATCGTGGGCCTGCTGACGAAGATCGTGCAGTTTCTCACGGTCACCCATGTCGACCCTCCCTGCGTGCGACGTTCCAGCCCGTCGGCTGTCTTCTGCCGCCTTCCCGGCGTAGGGAGGCGCAAACGGCCGTCAGTCGGCGACCGATCCCCGGCTGGCTGCGCCGCCTCGCTTGGAAACCGTCGAGGCCCGCCCTGCCGGATCCGGCCCCGCCGACACCGTCAACCTCGCCGCCGTTGCGGCCGTGCGTGAGGTCGGCATCGACCTCACGACCAGACCCCCGCACCCCTCGAGTACGCCACCGTCGGACCCTCCGATGCCATCGTCACCATCGGCTGCGGCGACGCCTGCACCGATTGCCGAGGATCTAGCCGGCGAGGCGGTGCGGCAGGCCCCAGCAGCGACCCCGTCGAGATGCCCAGGCCTTGCAATGCGCGGGGTGACCGCCTCAGCTCGATGCGATCAGCGGGGCGTAGTCCGCACGGACGAGCGGCTGATCGGGCAGTGAGCCGTCGGCGCGCGGCACGCTGAGCGACTTGCCTTCGCGGAGGAACGCCACGGTGGTGACGTCGCCGGTAGGGACCGACTCCGTTTCTTCGGAGCCGGTCCCTACCGGACCATCGCCGTGACCGCGGTAGCGCGGTTCGTCACGCCAAGGTGAACCGCCACTGCTGGTTGGTGCCGCCGTGGCAAGTCCATTGCACCAGCCGGGCGCCGTCAGCGGTGGAGCCGCCGTTGACGTCGAGACAGAGCCCGCTCTGCACGTTGCGCACCGTGTAGATCCCGGAGGTTGCGGTTGCGGTCGCGGTGAACTTCTGCTGGTTGCTGTTGTTGCAGGTGGCCTGCTGGAGGAAGGCCCCCGTCGCGGTGGAGCCGCCGATCACCTCGGCGCACTTGCCGCTGTGCACCGCCTTCAGGTAGACCGCGCCGCTACCGGCGTCGACGGCCTGCCACTTCTGGTTGTTGCCACCGGTGGCTGCCCACTGGGTGAGCTGGGCACCGTCGGCGGTGGAGACACCGCTGACGTCCATCAGCTTCCCGCTGTGCTGCGCGGTGAGCGTCCAGGTTCGTCCCGCCACGCCGCTACCGGTGCTGGGCACGCCGACGCCGGCGCCGCCGAAGGTGTGCGAGTCGAGATCGAACCAGTTGCCCGAACTGCCCTTGAACACCAGGTAGAGCGGGTGTGTCCCGGACAGCGCGGACACGCTCACCGGCGGGGTGGACTGGTAGTTGTTCCAGCCGCCGGTGCTGGGCACGGGAGTGGTGGCCAGCAGGGTGCCGGTCGGTGAGTCGGCCCGCAGTTCGATCGAACCGCCACCGGACGGCGACGACAGCCGGTAGCTGACCGTCGAGATGCCCGAAAGGCTCATCGGGTTGAATGCGATCCAGTCGTTGTTGGAGATGTCCCCGACCCGCTTGGTGCTCTCCGCGCCGGCCTCGTCGATGACCCGGATGCCGGACTGGCTGCTGAAGTATTCGGCCTGCTTGTGCTTGGGCTGGAGGATCGCCTGCGCGGTGCCGGTGAGCGGGGACGCGCCCCCCGGGCCGCCGCTGTCGGTGTAGCGCGCGTTCAGCACGTAGAACAGGTTCGCGCCGTCGGGGTGCCCGCCGAGCAGGTCGGTGGATATGGTGCCCGAACAGCCCGGATACTCGGTGGTCTCGTGCGCGTGGTCGTCGTGGCCCAGCGCCGGGTTGAGGAGCACTCTCGTGCAGTCGACCGTGCCGCCGTCCGGGTCGGTGACGCTGATCTGGTACGACACCTTGTCACCGAAGGTGAGCATGCCGCCGTTGGCCGGCGTGGTGATGGTGACCACCGGCGCGGTGTTGCCGACGGTGATCTGGACGTTGGCGAAGCCCGTCTTACCGGTGTTGTCGGTGACCTTGAGCTGCGCGGTGTAGTTGCCGTTGGTGGTGTAGACGTGCGATGGGTTGGCCGCCGTCGACGTGGTGCCGTCGCCGAACGTCCACTGGTAGCTGAGCGTGTTGCCCGGGTCCGGGTCGGCCGTGCCGGCGCTGCTGAACTGGACGTTCAGCGGGGCGAGGCCGCTGGTGGGCGTGCCGACGGCCTTGACGATCGGCGACCGGCCACCCTGGATGTAGTCGATCCGGTAGAGCCCGGAGTCGCTGTTGCCGCCACCGAAGTTGGTGCCCCACTCCAGCAGGTAGAGCGAGCCGTCCTTGCCGAACTCCATGTCCATCGGCTTGTTGAACCTGCCCCCTGGCAGGAACGGGTTGGTGCGGGTCACCGCGGTGGCGGAGTCGAAGTGCACCTCCTTGATGTAGTTGCGCGACCACTCGTAGAAGAAGTGCACACCGTCGTAGTAGGGCGGGAACTTCGTCGCCGACGGGTTCGCCGCGTCGTACCGGTAGACCGGCCCGCCCATCGGCGCGGAGCCGCCGGAGCCGAGTTCCGGGAAGGTCGGCGAGGTGCCGTAGCCGTACCAGATGTTGGGCGCGACGATCGGACGCAGGCTGGTCAGGCCGGTGTTGTTGGGCGAGTTGTTGACCGGTGCGTTGCAGTTGAACTTGGCGCCGACGACGCCCGTGTCCGGGTTGAACGGCGCGTAGGGTTGGTTGTCGCCGTGGCAGAACGGCCACCCGTAGTTGCCGGGTGTCTTGATCACGTTCAGCTCGACCAGGCCCTCGGGGCCGCGGTTGGTGGTGGGCGGGTTGCGGTCCGGCCCGTAGTCGGCCAGGTAGACCCAGCCGTTGGCCGGGTCGATCGAGAATCGGAACGGGTTGCGGAAGCCCATCGCGTAGATTTCCGGCCGGGTCTGCGCCGTGCCCTGGGGGTAGAGGTTGCCCGTCGGGATGGTGTAGCCGCCGCCGGCCGAGGGCCGGATGCGCAGCAGCTTGCCGCGCAGGTCGTTGGTGTTGCCGGCGGTCCGGGCGGCGTCGAGGTTGGCCTTGCCCGGCCGCCAGTCCAGCGGGGCGTAGCCCTGCCAGTTGGGGTCGAGGTTCGGCGGCGTGTCGTCTCCGGTGCCGATGTAGAGGTTCCCGTCCGGGCCGAATTCGATGTAGCCACCGGTGTGGCCGGGCTCGGGGAAGGTGCGGTCACGGTAGGCCGGGATGTCGATGATCCGGGCCTCGCTGGAGAGGTTGAGCGTGTCGCCGGTGAGGGTGTAGCGGGAGACGCGGTTGACGTCGGTCGTGCTGCTCGCCGGCGAGTGGTACAGGTACACATATCCGTTGCTGGCGAAGTTCGGGTCCAACGCCATGCCGGTGAGGCCGTCTTCGCCTCCGGTGTAGACACTCAGCGTGGCGGCGGTGACGGTGCTGTTCGTGGTGGGCTTGAAGATCTTGACCTGTCCGCCGCGCTGGACGTAGATGACCCGGCCGTCCGGCAGCGCCGCCAGGGCCATCGGGTCGACCGTGTTGTCGTCCAGGGTGCGCTTCTCGAAGTTGCCCCAGACGGTGCCGCCGCAGTCGCCGGGGGCGTTGCCGGCGGCCCACTTCACGCCACCGAGGACGTGGTTGCGGAAGTTCGTCTCGCTGTAGGACTCGATCGCGTGGCCCATCGCGGTGGCCCACACCCGTCCGCCGCCGACGTTGCGGCACCAGGAGATCGGATGGTCCGGGCCCATCGCCCGGGACCCCGGGTTGTACGTGCGCTCGTCGGCGGTCACCAGAACGTGCACGTTGCCGCGCGGGTTGGTGTCGAAGTTGTACCACTCCTCGCTGCGGTTCCAGCGGTCCGGCAGGCCAGCCGTCGACGGGTGTTGCTTGTCGGCGACGATGGCGGTGCCGGGCAGCACGCCGGGGGAGTGCTCGGGCATGTGGGCGCCGCCGTTGAGGGTCTGGTCCCACCAGGGGTACTCGGCCTCGATGCCCATGTCGGTGGCGTTGTGGATGCCGACGATGCCCTTGCCGCTGGCGAGGTAGCCCTCCACGGCCTGGCGTTGGGCGGCCGAGGTCCAGACCATGCCCGAGGTCTGGAACATGATGATCACGTCGAAGGTCGCGAGGTTGGCCGGCGTGAAGACGTTCGCGTCCTCGGTGTGCACCACCTCGAAGTTGTTCGCTGTCGCCTGCTGCTGGAACATGCTGACCCCGGCGGGGATCGAGTCGTGCCGGTAGCCCACGGTCTTGGTGAACAGCAGGGCGCGGAAGGTCGGGGCCGCCGAGGCGGGTGGTGCGAGGCCGAGCGACAGTAACAGTGCGGCGATCATGGCAATCCATGTGGTGCGACGCATGCCGTCTCCTAGGTTTCGGCGGGCAACGGAATTACGACCACGGACCCCACGTCGCGCCAGGCGGTGCCTGGACGCGTGAGGGCACGAGTGTGCTGCTCGGGTCGTCGTGCCGTCCGCCGCAACGGCCGTCGGCCCCCACAGAAATGTCACAGAAAGTAGTGCTGGTGCTGTTCTCGTCCCCGTGGGCCGCGAGGCCAGGATGAGTCAGTCATCGGCAAGTGTCAATGGATTGAAGGATGTTCGACGCCCTGCCGGGATCGCGGTGGCCGCGCCGAACCCCTCGGTGTGGCGCCAGTGCCGAGCGAGTGGCGGACCTGGCAGCCGCCTCAGGTTGAGGATTGTGAACCCGCATCCAAACATCTATCTTCATACGTGTGATGTTTCGTCGATGTCAAGGGAAAGTTCCCGGCGTGGAAACGTAAACGCCCTTGGCTACCAGCGAAAGTTCGCTCTCCAGCACCGCTCGGACGAGCCGAACGCCATGCCCGGATCACGTCGATGACTACTGTCTGTGAGGGTTTCCGGAATGCCAGACCCACCGCCGGCGCCGCTGCTCACCCTTCGGGGCATCGGCAAGTCGTTCCTCGGGGTACGCGTCCTCGACGGTGTCGACCTCGATGTCGCGCCGGGCGAGGTCCACGCCGTCGTCGGTGAGAACGGAGCCGGGAAGTCCACCCTCATGAAGATCGTCTCGGGCGCGTACGTCCCGGACGAGGGCACCGTCGAGCTCGCCGGTGAGCCGCGCGTCTTCCGTGGACCAGGCGACGCGCAGCGGG
Organism: Micromonospora sp. KC207; assembly: GCF_004348615.1. Classification (NCBI taxonomy): domain Bacteria; kingdom Bacillati; phylum Actinomycetota; class Actinomycetes; order Micromonosporales; family Micromonosporaceae; genus Micromonospora; species Micromonospora sp. KC207. The sequence continues at coordinate 28,434 of NZ_SMKJ01000024.1, read as the reverse complement.
CCGGGATCGGCATCATCCACCAGGAGTTCAACCTGCTGCCGGAGCGCACCGTCGCGGAGAACGTCTACCTGGGACACGAGCCGGTCCGCCGCGGAATGGTCGACCGTCGGGCGATGCTCGACCGCACCGGCCGACTGCTCGCCTCGATCGGGGAGACCGCCCTGCCGGCCGACGCTCGGGTGGGGCGGCTCGGCGTCGCGCAGCAGCAGGTCGTCGAGATCGCCAAGGCACTCGCCCTGGACGCACGGCTGCTCATCATGGACGAACCCACCGCTGCACTGGCCGACCACGAGGTCGAGCTGCTCTACGGGCTGGTGCGCCGACTACAGGAACGGGGCATCGGTCTGTTGTACGTCTCGCACCGGCTCACCGAGGTATTCGACCTGTCCGGTCGGATCACGGTCCTCAAGGACGGCCGCCGGGTCACCACCGTGGACACCGCCGACACCACGGCCGACGAGCTGGTGCGGCACATGGTCGGTAGGGAGCTGTCAAGCTACTACCCGGATCGGGCCGGCCCCGGCGACGTCGGCCCGGTGCGGCTCACCGTCCGCGACGCGGGAAACCAGAAGCTGCGCGGCATCGACCTTCAGTTGCGGGCCGGCGAGGTGCTCGGCGTCGGTGGCCTTCAGGGCTCCGGGCGGTCCGCGCTGGCCCGTGCGCTCTTCGGCGTGTCCCCGTTCACGACCGGCGACGTGACGCTCGACGGCAGACCGGTCCGGCTGCGCTCACCCCGTACCGCGATGCGGGCCGGCATCGCCTACGTCACCGAGGACCGCAAGGGCGAGGGAATCGTGCCCCGGCAGTCGGTGCTCGACAACGCGCTGCTCGCCAGCCGGGCCATCTTCGCGGCCCGGTCCGGTCGCGCCGCCCGCACCGAACGGGTGCGTGAACTGCTCGCCGCCGTCGAGGTCCGCGCCGCCGGCGACGACCAGGAGATCCGCTTCCTGTCGGGCGGCAACCAGCAGAAGGTCGTCCTGGCCCGATGGCTCGCGCTCGACCCGCGGGTCCTGCTCTTCGACGAGCCGACCCGAGGCATCGACGTGGGCGCGAAGTCGGCCATCCACGATCTCGTCCGCCGCCTTGCCCGCGACGGCGCGGCCGTGTTGATGATCTCGTCCGACCTGCCCGAGCTGTTGGGGATGAGCGACCGGATCGTCGTCATGCGCGACGGCCGCCTCGCCGGCGAACTGCCCGCCGGCGCGACCGAGGAGGACGTCGTCGCCCTGGCCGTCGGCAACGTACCGGAGACAGCCCGGTGAGCGTGAGGAGTGAGTCGGGTTTGCGAGCCCCGCAGTCGCGAACGGAGACGACCCAGTGATTGCCCGGTCGCTCCTGCCGGCCCGACGCCCCGTACCGGGCGTGTTCGTGGCCCTGACCCTCACCCTCGCGATCGGCTGGCTGGTCGTCCAGATCGACGGCGGTCAGCTGTTCAACCAGTCCACCACAGTGAGCCTGCTGCACGTCGCCGCCGGCCTCGGGTTCGTCGCCGTCGGCCAGACCCTGGTCATCCTCGGTGGCTCGCTCGACCTCTCCGTGGCGTACGTGATCAGCCTCAGCACCCTCGTCGCGGCCGAGACGATGAACGGCAACGACGGCGCGCTGGTGCCCGCGATCGGCCTGGCGCTCGCGGTCAGCGCCGGCATCGGGCTGCTCAACGGGCTGCTCGTCACCAAGCTCCGGGTCAACGCGTTCATCGCGACCCTCGGCGTCGGGCTGCTGCTCAAGGGGTACCTCGACAGCGGTTACGACGGCCCGGCCGGCACCACCTCACCCACCCTCGTGCAGACCCTCGGCTACCAACGCGTCGGTCCGGTACCACTGTCGTTCCTTTTGCTGGTCGCCGTGACCGGGATGGCCTGGTTCGCGCTCTCCCGGACCCGCTTCGGCCACCACCTGGTCGCCGTCGGCGGGGACGCGGAGGTCGCCCGGCTCTCCGGCGTCCGTAACGACCGGGTCCTCGTCACCGCCCACGTGCTGTGCTCGCTGTGTGCCGGGCTCGCCGGGATCTACCTCGCCAGCCGGCTCGGCTCGGGCGCACCCCGGGTGGGCACCGAGGGTCTCTACGACCTGGAGTCGATCGCCGCCGTGGTGATCGGCGGAACTGCCCTCGCCGGTGGGCGCGGCGGCGTCGTCGGCACCGTCGGCGGAGTGCTGCTGCTCGCCAGCATCGACGCGGTCTTTAACCAGCTCGAGGTCGACGCCTTCTTCAAGCAGGTGGTCAGGGGCGCCATCATCATCGCCGCGGTTGCTGTCTATGCCCGCCGGGCCCTGCGAAAGGCGGCGTCCTAGCCATGCAGATCGTCCAGCGTCGTCGGCTGCCACTGCGCCTCATCCGGGTCCGCCCCGGCGGGGTGCTGCCGATCCTGACCATTCTCGCGGTGCTGCTGGTGCTCGTCGGCATCCGGCAGCCCGACTTCCTCGACCCGCCGTCGTTGATGTCCTTCCTCGGCCGTTCCGCGCCGATCATCCTGCTCGCCGCCGGCCAGTACTTCGTGATCGTTTGCGGTGAGTTCGATCTCTCCGTCGGGTCGCTGGTCACCGCGCAGGTGGTCGTCGCCGCCCGGCTGATCGACAGTGACCCGACACGCACCTGGCCGGTGGTGCTGCTCCTGCTCGCCTTCGGGGCAGCGGTCGGGCTGGTCAACGGCCTGATCACGACGCGACTGCGGGTGCCGTCGTTCATCACCACCCTCGGCATGTTCCTGATCCTCGTCGGGGCGGTGTACCTGTGGTCCGACGGCTCCCCGAAGGGCGGGCTCTCCGAGGAGTTCCGGCGCTTCGGCCGGCGGGCCGTCGAGGACGTGCCGCTGCTCGGCCGCGTGCCGTACGCCCTGCTGGTCCTGCTGGCCGTCGCGGCCCTTGCCGTGCTGCTGACGCGGTCCGACTTCGGCCGGACGCTGGTCGCCGTCGGCGACAATCCGCGTACCGCGGAACTTAGCGGGGTACGCGTCTGGCGTACCCGGACCATCGCCTTCATCCTCAGCGGGCTCGCGGCGGCCGTGGCGGCGATCCTCCTGGGCGGCTACAGCGGGGTGTCGTTCCAGGCCGGTGCGGGCCTGGAGTTCGGTGCGATCACCGCAGTCGTCCTCGGCGGCGTCGCGCTGGGCGGGGGGCGCGGCTCGGTCGTCGGCGCGATGCTCGGCGCGTTGACCCTCGAACTGCTGTTCGCCCTCATGAATTTCTACGGCGTCTCCGGCGCCCTCAAGTCGACCGTCCAGGGCGCGATCATCCTCCTCGCCGTGGCGGTCTCGGCAACGCGTTCCTCGGCGAGATAACGAGACAAGGGGAAACCATAGTGCGACGTTCCATGGCGGCGCTGGCCGCCGTCACCCTGCTGGCCCTCACCGCCTGCGCCACCGACGAGCCCGCCGCGGGCCCCTCCGGCAGCGCCTCCGCCGCCGGATCGGGCACCGGGGAGCAGTCGAAGTTCTTCGTGCAGGCCGACTACGACGCCGAGCTCGCGCTGCTCGACGCGGCCCCGACCGGCCCGGCCGACAAGCCATGGGAACAGGTGCTGAACCCGACGATGGTGGACACCGCCAAGTTCAAGAAGAGCGGTCCGCACAAGATCTGCTTCTCGAACGCGGCGCTGAACAACCCGTGGCGGCAGGTCGGGTTCAAGACCATGCAGGCCGAGGTCGAGGCACAGCGCAGCCGCATCTCGGAGTTCGTGCACGTCGACGCCGAAGGTAAGGACCAGAAGCAGATCGCGGACATCAACGACCTGCTCGGCAAGGGCTGCGACGCCCTCATCGTCTCGCCGAACACCACCGCCACGCTCACCCCGGCCGTCGAGGCGGCCTGCAAGGCAGGGCTGCCGGTCGTCGTCTTCGACCGTGGCGTCAACACGAAGTGCCCGGTGACGTTCATCAACCCCATCGGCGGTTACGGTTTCGGCCACGTCGGAGCCGAGTTCGTCAGCCAGCGGATGAAGCCCGGCGGAAAGGTCCTCGCCCTGCGGATCCTGCCCGGCGTCGACGTCCTGGAGACCCGCTGGTCGGCGGCGAAGGTCGCGTTCGACAAGGCGAAGGTGGACGTCGTGGGTGTCGAGTTCACCGACGGCGACCCGGCCAAGACCAAGAAGATCGTCGACGACTACATCCAGCGGTACGGCACCATCGACGGCGTCTGGATGGACGCCGGAGCGGTCGCTGTCGCGGTGGTCGAGGCGTTCCAGGACGCGGGCAAGCCCGTGCCACCGATGAACGGCGAGGACCAGCTCGACTTCCTGAAGATCTGGAAGGAGAAGAACATCACCGCGATCGCGCCGACCTACCCGACCTACCAGTGGCGTACGCCGGTCATCGCCGCGCTGCGGATTCTCGACGGCCAGCAGGTGTCCAACCCCTGGAAGCTGCCACAGCCGACCATCACCCAGGACAACCTGGACCGTTACCTCGATGCGAACATGCCGCCGCTGCACTACGCGATGTGCGGCTGTACCGACCTGCCCGGTTATCCCCAGCGCTGGAAGTAGGTTGCGGTGTACGCCGTCGGTGTCAACCCCTGGGTGTGGGCCTCGCCCGTCAACGACCAGGTCCTCGCCGAGCTGATCCCACGGATCGCCTCGTACGGCTTCGACGCGGTCGAACTGCCGATCGAGCAGCCCGGCGACTGGGATCCGGTCCGCACCCGGGACCTGCTGGCAGCACACGGCCTCGTCGCGGCCGGCGTCTGCGCGGTCACCCCGCCGGGGCGGGACCTGGTGAACGCCGCTGCGGCCGTCGTGGAGTCGACCGTCGGGTACCTCCTGGGGTGCGTGGCGAGCGCGGCGGCCGTAGGCGCGCCGTGCGTCGGCGGCCCCGTGTATGCCGCTGTCGGCCGCACCTGGCGGATGTCGCCGGCGGCTCGGGCGGCCTGTTACGCGGATTTCCGCCGGGCCCTGACACCGGTGGCAGAGCAGGCCGGTGAGTGCGGCGTGAGCATCGGCGTCGAGGCGCTGAACCGCTATGAGACGAGCGTCGTCAACACCATCGAGCAGACGGTCGAGCTGATCGACGGGCTGCCGCCGAACGTCGGCATCATGATCGACACCTATCACATGAACATCGAGGAGGCCGATCCGTACGCGGCACTCGCCCTCGCTGGCCGGCACATCAAGCACGTCCAGGTCAGCGGCACCAACCGGGGCGCACCCGGTACGGACCACTTCGACTGGCCGCGCTTCTTCGCCGTCCTGCGGGACACCGGTTACCGGGGCGCGGTCTGCATCGAGTCGTTCACGGCAGAGAACGAGACCATCGCCACCGCTGCGGCGATCTGGCGTCCGCTCGCCCCCTCGCAGGACCGTCTCGCCACGGACGGCCTGCGCTATCTCCGGGAGGTCATCGCCTAACTTGATCCGCTAACCTGTGCCTTCCACAGACCCGCGCACCAGACCCGCGCACCAGACCGCCTCCACGCATCGTTCCCGTGGCCTCGGCGCGCTGGTCTGGGGCGTCGGACTGCCGGCAGCCACGTTACGAAGAGACCCACCCCAGCGGTCCCCGGCTGGGGACGGCCGAAAACACCCCCGATATCCGTTGCGGTCGAGTGTTCTTGCGTCGTGGGGGGCCGCTCGTGGGCGAGGTGGCTCAGTACGCTTCGACCTGTGAAGGACATGATCCTGCGTAGGGCGAACACCGCGGATATTCCGGCGGTGCTGGACTTCTGGCGGACGGCAGCGGAGGATGCGCACCGTCCGGCGGACGGTGCTCAGGCCGTCGCGGCTCTCATTGCCCGAGATCCTGAGGCGCTGATCCTCGCTGTGGACGACGGGGTGTTGGTGGGCACGGTCATCGCCGGGTGGGACGGATGGCGGTGTCACCTGTACCGGTTGGCGGTAGCCCCCGCTCACCGCGGGCAAGGGATCGCCCGCTCGCTGGTGGAAGCTGCGGAGGACCGGTTTCGGCGGCTCGGCGGCATCCGCGTCGACGCGATGGTCCTCGACGACAACAGCGCGGCTCATCCAGCGTGGCGGGCTTTGGGTTACCAGCCGCAGACTCAGTGGTCACGGTGGGTCAAGCCGCTGCCGGTGCAGTGACGGGACAACAGGAGCCGGGAAACGCCTTCTCGGGAACGTAGGACTGCCCTGTGGCCAGGCAGTGATGCAGGCATCCGAGAAGCCGGTTGAGCGGGTTGCGTAGCGCTGCGGGGTGCCGGTCGCCGTGGCCGCGCCGGCGTAGGTCTCCAACGCGCGGGCGTCGGCGGTAACGGGGCATCAGCGGCTCAGGGGCCCGGGATCGCGTCGGATCGGGCTACGTGAAGGGCTTCTGCGGTTCGGCGTGCCGAATGACCAGCCGGCGTCGTGACGCCCCAGAGCGGACGCGAACGCGGACAGCAGTGCGGTCGAGTTGGCGTCCGGGGGAGTGGCGGTCTCGCCGGGCAGCGCGAGAATGACCAGGATGTGGCCCACGTAGACGGTCAGGGACATGGTGCCAACGGCGATGACCGGACCGGCGAGCCGGCGTAGCCACGGCAGCCTGGCCATCGCCACGACCGCACACAGCAGCACGGTGATCGTCACCCCCGGGCTGCCGAGCATGTCGAAGGTCGAACCGCTGTGCGGCACGGCTGCCAGCAGCGACCAGCACTCGGGCACGGAGCCACCTCGGTGGGCGGCGGCCCGGAGCCAGCGGCCGGGCCGGCCAGTGCTTCGGCCATGGCCTCGTCTTTGGCGTCGGGACTGCCGCCCAGGCTGCCGCCTGGGATGCCGCAACGGGGTTCGACCTGTCCTGGGGCGGTCGTTTGCATTGCGACTGTATTGCCAACTAGGTACAGTAGTTCGCGATGCAGTCGTATTGCAAAGAAGGTGGCCCTGATGCGAGTGATCCCGCTGTCCGAGACGTCCGCCGACATGGTCGATCTGGTGGGCGGCAAGGCGGCGGGCCTGGGCGAGTTGATCCGTGGGGGCGAGCGTGTGCCGCCGGGGTTCTGCGTCACCACCGAGGCGTACCGGTCGGGCGTCATCCCGCAGGCGGAGATCGTCGACGCGTACGAGCGGCTCGGTGGGGGCCCGGTGGCGGTGCGGTCCAGCGCGACGGCCGAGGACCTGCCGGACGCGAGCTTCGCCGGACAGCAGGACACCGTTCTCGACGTCACCGGCACCGCGGAACTGATCGCCGCGATCGAGAAGTGCCGGGGCTCGCTGCACGGCGCCCGCGCGGTCGCCTACCGCGACGCCCACCACATCGACCACGACGCGGTCCGGATGGCCGTCGTCGTGCAACGGATGGTCGCCGCCGAGGTGTCGGGGGTGCTGTTCACCGCGAACCCAGTGACCGGCTGCCGCACGGAGATGATGGTCGACGCCGCGCCGGGTCCCGGTACGGCGGTGGTGGACGGCGGCGCTGTCGTGGACCACTACATCCTCGACGGATCGGACCAGGATGGCACCGGCTGTCTGGCAGCGGCCCAACTGGCCGAGCTGCGTGGCGCCGGCGAGCGCCTCCAGCGGCACTTCGGCTGCCCGCAGGACGTGGAGTGGGCGATCGACGAGGGCGGGACGGTGTGGCTGCTGCAGTCACGGCCGATCACCACACTCTTCCCCCTCCCTCCGGACACCGACAAACCCCTTCCCCGCGTCTACCTGGAGTTCGGCCACGTCCAGGGCATGCTCCAGCCCGTCACGCCGATGGGCATGTCAACGCTGAAGTCGCTGGTCGCGGCGATGCTGGCCGCGCTCGGCATCAGGGCCGAGATCGTCGACATCGGTGGACGGCTCTACGGCGACCTGACCGATCTGGCGCGCAGCAGGTCCGCCCGAAGGCGACTGGTCAAGCTCATGGCTGTCGATTTCGGACCGCGCGCCCAAGCGGTCATGCAGCAGGTTCTGGCGGACCCGCGGTTCGCCCCGAGCAAGGACCGCCCGGAACGCCGGCGTGGGGCGGACGTTGCGTCCCTGCGGACGGCCGTGCGGCTGGTGGTCGGGGTCGTGCGGGCGCTGGCCCGACCCGACGCGGCGCGGACGCGGATGTTCGACGCCATCGAGCGGCTGAAGCTCCGGGCGGCTGCGCCCGACGGCCTGCGTACCGCCGTGGAACGGCTGCGCTTCGTGCAGGCCCAGGAGCCGGCGAGCAGCCCCGATGACATCGTCTCACCCATCGTGGCCGGCATGCTCGCGGCCGCGCTGCCGGCTCACCTGCTCAAGGGGGTCGCCCGCGAAGACGAGATCCACGCCGTACTGGGTGGGATGCCCTACAACGTCACCATCGAGATGGATCTCGCGCTGTGGCGGCTCGCCGAGCGCGCCGGCGACCACCGACAGTTGCTGCTGCACACGCCGCCGGACGAGCTAACCGCGCGGTACCGACAGGGGACGCTCCCGGACATCGGGCTGGCGGCGTTCCTGGACACCTACGGCCACCGCGGCGCCGCCGAGGTCGACCTCGGAGTGCCGCGCTGGGACGAAGACCCGGTGCCGGTCTTCACCATGATCGCCAACTACCTACGGGTCACCGATCCGGAGCAGGCACCCGACCGGCGCTTCGCACGCGCGGCCGCCACGGCCGAGGCCACTCTCCACCAACTCGTCGCCCGGGCCCGCCGCCGCAGGCCGGTGCGGGGGCGACTTGCTGGGTTCCTGCTGCGCCGTGCCCGGGCGTTGACGGGTCTGCGGGAGGCGGGCAAGTTCGCCGGCCTGTACCGGCTGCGGGAGATGCGGCGGCAACTGCTTGCCGTGGGCGTCGACCTGACCAGCGCCGGACTGCTCGATCAGCCCGGCGACATCATGTTCCTGACCCTCGACGAGGTGCACGACGCCGTGCACCAGAACGTCGACCACCGGCAGACGGTCGCCTCCCGCAGAGCCATCCACCAGCGGGAGTTGCGCCGCCGGACCGTACCGGTGGCGCTGCTGTCGGACGGCACCGACCTGGAGGCGATCCTGCCGACGCTGGCCGCCGCGGATGGCACGCTGACGGGCGTAGGGGCGGCAGCGGGCCGGGCGACTGGCCCCGCCCGGGTCGTCCACGACCCGACCACCGCCCACATCGAACCCGGAGACGTCCTGGTCACCGCCACCACGGACCCGGGATGGACCCCACTGTTCCTCACCGCCGCAGCGCTGGTCACCGAAACCGGTGCGGTCATGGCCCACGGCCCCACCGTGGCCCGGGAGTACGGCATCCCCGCCGTCATCTGTGTTCCCGACGCGACCCGGAAGATCTCCACCGGGCAGATCATCACCGTTGACGCCGCAACCGGAACCGTGACGATCCACTGACCGATGCGGGTGCCCAACCCGGTGGCTCGGGCGGCCGGAGCGCGGTGACGCGACCGGCCGCCCAGCCGCCCGATCGGATTGTGAAAGCATCGGCATCATGCCCAAGAAGGTCGACCCCCAGGAGCGACGCAGGCTCATCGCCGACGCGTTGATGCGGGTCGCCGCGAAACAGGGCCTGGACGCCATCAGCCTGCGCCACGTGGCGGCCGAGGCCGGTGTCTCCCCGGGGATGGTGCAGCACTACTTCCGCACCAAGGACGAGATGATGACGTTCGCGCTGGCCGTCGTCGGCGAGCGCAGCCAGACCCGGGTCACCGAGGCGGTCGCGCGGCTGGGCGACAACCCGTCGCCGCGTGCGCTGCTGCGGACGATGATCGCCGCCCTGTTGCCGCTCGACGAGCAGACGCGCGACGACGGACGGGTGGCGCTGGGGTTCCTCGCCTACACCGCGGTGCGACCGACGGCCGCTTCCGCCCTTCGCGAGGAGACCGCGCAGATGCTCGATTTCATGGCCGGCCTTGTGCCGTCCCCGAAGCCCGACGAGGCCGCGGCCGGACTGCTGGCGCTCATGGAGGGGCTCGGTGTCTATCTGCTCGGCGGCCAGTACAGCGCCGATCAGGCACTGAGCGCGTTGGACGTCCACCTCGACCTGCTCTTCGGCTCATCGAGGTGAGGGCGCATCAACAAGGCTTTCCGCACATTGGTCGCGGATGGTGATGATCTCCGCAACCTGCCCCAGTCGCGAGATCCGGGGTGTTGACTTGCCCCACGCTGATCGCTGAGGATGTGCCGCAACTTGTTGGACACGAACGTGTAACCGGCCGCACGGGCAGCCGGTCATCGCTCGTCCGGGCCCGACGCGGCAGCGCTGCGCGGGCCCGTCGAGCCGCATGTCGGGGTGCCGGGCGACCGGCGCCACGGGGGAGCTGCGCACCCAACCCGGGTGCCGCATCGATGGTTGACGCGCCGGGCTGATGTCCGGTCGTCCATGTTAACGCTCACATATGCGGGCGCCTATGCCTGTGTCGGTGGGCCGGCCCACCGACCAATGCCCGGCTCGCTTCATGTCGGCGGTCCCCAATGATGAAAGGAAAGATGCTATGTCCGTTGGGTTTGCGCGCACCGTGAGGTGGCGTCGTCGGTGGCGGTCGGGGTTGGCCGCTGTGGCAGTCATGGCGGTCGTGGCCGGGCTGCTCACGGTGGCTACGCCGGCGTCGGCCGCCACGGTGGACACCACCGCCTGGTATGTGCTGGTGAATCGCAACAGTGGCAAGGCCCTCGACGTCAACGGCGCGTCCACCGCCGACGGCGCCCGGCTCATCCAGTGGACCCGCACCAACGCCAACAACCAGCAATTCCAGTTCGTGGGCTCCGGCGGCGGCTACTACCGGCTCAAGGCCCGTCACTCCAGCAAGGTCGCCGCTGTGTCCAACTCCTCCACCGCCAACGGCTCGGCGATCGTGCAGTGGGGTGACAGTAACGGCACCAACCAGCAGTTCCGGCTGGTTGACTCCGACAGCGGCTACGTCCGGTTGGTCAACCGGAACAGCGGCAAGGCCCTCGAGGTGGCGGGTCTGTCGACCGCGGACGGGGCCAACATCCAGCAGTGGGACGACTGGAACGGTGCCAACCAGCAGTGGCAACTCGTCCGCGTCGACGGCGGCACCGGCACGTGCGCCCTTCCCTCCACGTACCGCTGGACGTCGACCGGCCCGCTGGCGAACCCGGCGCCGGGTTGGGTCTCGCTCAAGGACTTCACCGCCGTCGTCCACAACGGCAAGAATCTGGTTTACGGGACGACGCACGACACCCGGCTCAACGGGGCCTGGGAATCGACGATGTTCAGCCCCTTCACGAACTGGTCTGACATGGCGTCGGCCACCCAGAGCAAATTGCCTTTCAACGCTGTCGCGCCTACCCTTCTGTACCACGCCCCGAAGAACATCTGGGTGCTCGCGTACCAGTGGGGTTGGCCATACACCTTCTCCTACCGCACCTCGACCGACCCCACCAACCCCAACGGCTGGGGAGCGCATCAGGAGCTGTTCACGGGCACCCTCCCCACCGGGGCCCCCATCGACCAGACACTCATCGCCGACGACAAGAACATGTACATGTTCTTCGCCGACGACCTCGGCGGCATCTACCGCGCCAGCATGCCCCTCGCCAACTTCCCGGGCAGTTTCGGCTCGAGCTACACGAAGATCATGAGCGACACGCCGCAAAGGTTGTTCGAAGCGATCGAGGTCTACAAGGTCCAGGGCCAGAACCAGTACCTCATGATCGTCGAGGCGCAGAGCTCGCAGGGTCGTTACTTCCGCTCGTTCACGGCCACCAGCCTCGACGGTACGTGGACACCGCAGGCCGACACCGTGAGCAACCCCTTCGCCGGCAAGGCCAACAGTGGCGCCACCTGGACCAACGACATCAGCCACGGCGATCTGGTTCGTACCAACCCCGATCAGACCAAGACCATTGACCCGTGCAACCTGCAGTTCCTCTACCAGGGGCGCGACCCCAGCTCCGACGGCATGGACTACGGTCTCCTGCCCTACCGGCCGGCCGTGCTCACCCTGCAGCGCTAGCTAGTGGCGTGACGCAGGCCCGGCTCGAGTGTTCCTGACGTTCGCGGGCAACGACGTACGCCGAACCGGGTGAGCGTTGCCCACGGCTCGCGGCCAGGGTCGGGTGGGACTGAAGGGCGGGCTCGGTGCAAGGCCGAGCCCGCCCAGCACGCAGAGCCCGTCCCACTGCCCGAGCGACAGCCTTCTTCTGGTTGCGACTGAGCGAGCGATCCGACCAGATCAAGGTGCACCGGGCCTGGACCCGGACCGTCGACAGGCTTCCGCTCACCGTCGGCGGAATCGAGCAGGAGAGCGCAGGCTGCGCGCCAGCCGTGGGAGCGTGGCACACCTGCTACTCGGCTCCCGTGGAGCACCCCGAAGGCGACCGCACCCTTCACGTCTGGCCGTGCGGGTCGGCAATCCTTCACTTCTTCGAGCATGTGGGGCGTGGGACGGCCTTGCCGCCCTTGCCCCGTACCCGGTGGCCGCGTTCCTCGCCCAGGTCGGCGGTATTCGACCCGCAGGCTTCGAAGATCCGCAAACCCGAGCAGGCCCTGCTCACTCCGAGCCTCTCGGCCACGCTCCCGGACAGCCGACGTGGTGGTCAGGCGTTGCGGACCTCGCGGTCAAGCAGGGCGGACTGGTTCTTGATGGCGGTGACCATGGCTGCTGCCCGGGGGGAGCGGGCCGTCGAGTGCGTACCGCGTGTGCGATGTGGGGTTCGGTCAGGGTCGGCCAGGCGCGCGGAACTGGGGGTCGGGGCCGTCGGTGACGATCCAGCGCTCGGTGGCCAGGTCGGCAGGGCGGATCCGGGCGAGCCGGGTGAGGCGGTGCCCTTCCGGTACGGCGACCATCAGGCCGCCCTCGCCGAGTACGTCCTGGCGCAGGTCGCGCAGGTCGTAGTCGGGCAGGCCGGGGCCGACCGCGATCACCGCCACCTCGATCCGGCCGGACCGTAACCGGCGCAGCAGGGCCGGCGTCGAGCCCTCGTCGATGGTCGCCTCGATGCCCCCGGGTGGTCGGTGCGCAGTTGCGCGAGGGCGCGGGGGATGAGCGCGGCTGACGCGGTAGGGAACGCGCCGACCGTCACCCGCCCGGCGAGCGGTCGCGCAGGCCGGCCAGTTCGGACTCGGCGGCCTCGACACCGGCCAGCACGGTTGCCGCGTGCCGGACCAGTGCCTCGCCGGCCGCGGTCGAACAGGGTCGAGCCGGCGGCGGACTCGGTCGCCGCGATCTGCCGGGAGATCGCCGACTGGGTGTAGCCGAGGTTGTCCGCCGCGGCGGTGAACGAGCCGGTCGCCGCGACCTCACGGTGGACGTAATCGTCAACAATGCCGGGTACGGGCTGTTCGCTGCCGTTGAGGAGGCCTCCCGCGAGCAGATCCAGCGGGTCATCGACACCAATCTGCTCGGCTCGATCGACGTGATCCGTGCGGCCCTGCCTCACCTGCGCGCCCAGGGACACGGCCGGATCCTGCAGGTGTCGTCGGCGGGCGGCCAGACTACGTACCCGAACTTCAGTTACTACCACGCCGCCAAGTGGGGCATCGAGGGCTTCTGCGAGACGGTCGCCGCCGAGGTCGCACCGTTCGGGATCGGCGTGACGATCGTGGAGCCGGGCGCTACCCGACCGGCTTCGGCGCCGGCATGGACACCGCGCCGATCATGGTGGAGTACGACGCGACCCCGGCCGGCGACACCCGGCGGGCGATCGCGGACGGTTCGTTCGCCCTGGACAACGACCCGGAGGCGATCGCCCGGGCAATGATCGCCAGCGCCGACAGGCCGGACGCGCCGCTGCGGTTGCCGCTAGGCGAGGACACCTATCGGGACGTGCGCGCGTCGTACGTCAAGCGTCTTGAACTTCTGGATGCCTCCCGTGAGACCGCATCGTCGGTGGTCAGGGCTTGAGTGCGAGGCCGACCCACATGCTGGTCCTGGCAGTGTCGAAGGTCGGGATCGCCCCCCCCGGTGGGCCGCCATGCGGGCAGCGGCCCGATGCCGTGCCCGACCAGGCCGATCGCTGCACCATCCCGGACATCGACCAGGCCCGCCGCCGCAAGAAGCGCGGCTTGCGCGGCGGCCGGCCGCCGACGTTCGACTCGCAGGACCACAAGGTCCGACACGCGGTCGAGTGCGGAATCATCCGTCGCAAGAGGAACCGCGCCGTGGCCACGAGGTACGACGAACTTGCCGTCCGTCATGAGGTGACCGTCCTCGTCGCGGCCATCAACGAGTGGCTGTGACCAGCACTCATCTGAAACCGGCCGGGATGGTCGCAGAAGCGTCAGGAAGTCATGGCGGCTCGGTCGGACTCGCTGCGCAGAACGCAGAACTCGTTGCCTTCGGGATCAGCCAGGACCGCCCAGCCAGAGCCATCGGGATTCCGGTGATCGGTGACATGGGTGGCGCCGAGGCCCAGCAGTCGTTCCACCTCCTGCTCGCGCGAGGTCTCTGGGCGCAAACACAGATGGATCCGGTTCTTGGTCGTCTTGGACTCGGGCACCTGGTTGAAGTACAGCACTGGGCCCTCCGCCAGCAGCACCCGAATCTCCGGATCACCCGGTTTGTCCTCCGGATGCAGCGGACGGCCGGTCACCCTGCTCCAGAACCGGGCCAGCTCGTAGGCATCCGCGCAGTCAATCGCCACGTTCTGCAATACCGAGACCATGCACGCGAGCCTCCCTGATTTCCACTCCAGACGCCATCGAGTTGCGCTCGTTCATCGCGCGTACAACTCGGGCGCCTGGCAGCACCTTCGATACGACGCCCTAAATCTATCCGCTCGACTTCGCCGGGCGGGGAATGCGGTCCACCGCCAGCCGGGCCGCCAGCGCCTCGTGCCGGAACTGGTAGCTGGCGCCCGCCTCCTGCAGCACCCCGAGCCTGGCCAGGTCGTCCAGTAGCCGCAGCAGCCGCAGCGGCAGCCGCTGTTGCCGGGCCGCCGATAGGCGTGCGTCGACGTAGAACGCCCACGGCGACACCCGGAGCTGGATCACGGCCGCACCGGCGGCGATGCAGGCTGCCAGGACGGGGTCGTGGGTGGTGAGCCAGGTAAGGGTGCCGAAGCCGCTGCCCCAGATCAGCGCCCCGGCGATCGCCGCATTGCGGACCCGGCGCAGCAGTCGGCGGGCGGTCAGCACCCGTTCGCTGCCGCCGGTGCGGGCGGCCAGCCGGGTCGTGCCGACGGTGATCACGGTCGCGGTGGCGGTGCCGGACACGATGCCAAGGCTCGGGTCGCCGGCCCAGCGGCTTACCAGCAGGCCGATCAGCGGGCCACCGAGGGCGGCCAGGCCGGCACCGAGGTTCAGGGTCGGCTGCATGCGGATCCCCGAGTGGAGGTCGGCCCACCGGTGGATCTGGGACGCGATCGCTCCTGCAACGCCGCCCAGTGCGATCTCGAGGCCGGTCGGCAGCACACTCTCGCCCAGCAGGAGCCGGACCAGCGTGGCGGCGGTGATGACCGCCAAGACCGCGACCACCGGGAAGGTGCCACCCGGGATCGGGAACGACTTCCGCAACGTCCACCACTCGAGGTTCCGCTCGCCGGTGAGGCGCAGATGACGAGCCAGGACCCGGGCGTACGTCTGGGCCTTGGTCTCGCTCCACCTCGCGCGCCGCTCGGAATGACCGGCCAGCTGCGCCTCGATCCGGGAGGTCCCGGAGACGAAGTCGTCGTGCTGACCGATCACGGCGGGCACAAATTCGTCGAGCAGGTGGTCCTCAATGCTGCCCTTGGTCCGGAACCGTTTGCGGTCCAGCAGCTCCGCGGGGTCGCGGTCGCCGGACCGGAAGACCCGCAGGGCCAAGAAGACCATCAGGGGCGTGCTGAGTGCGCCGGCCAGCGCCCCGATGTCCTCACCGTCCTCGATCCTCCGGCTCAGCGGCCGCCACCGCTCGTCCTGCCCGGCCAGGTAGTCGAGCGCGGCGGCGGGGGCGAGCGGCTGGATCTCCAGGATCGGCGTGCCCGCGTGGAGCTTGAGGTCACCGAACTCGTTGGAACGGCAGGTGAGCACCAGTGGTATCCGCTCCGGAAGGTCCCTGAGCTGCCGGTAGGCCTGCGAGCGGACGGCGAATGGCACCTCGTCGAGGCCGTCCAAGACCGGCAGCAGCTCGCCGTCGAGGAGTAGCTGGCTCGCGGCGGTGCTGCCATAGGCGGCAACGTTCGCAAAACCCGTGAAGTCGGTGCAGATCCGGCGGATGATCCACTCCAGCAGGTCCTCGTCGGTGGGGTCCCACGACGACAGGGACAGCACGACCGGGACCGGGCCGGAACCGGTGACGAGCAGCCGGTCGGCGACCAGCAGCGCCAGCGAGGTCTTGCCGGAGCCGCCGTTGCCGAGCAGCACCAACCGCGAGACGCCCGTCTCCCCGAGCCGGACGGCGATGTCGTCGACCGTACCGCTCAGCCCGGCCGTGCTGCCGGCGACCGCGACGCCCTTGCGGCCGCCTTCCACCTTGCCTCGGCCGCCGGCCGACCAGCGGACCTGCAACGGCACCGAGCCGCCGAGCTCACGCCGGCGGATCTCACGCTGGACCAGGAAACGGGAGTCGCGGGCCACCATCGCTCGGGCATGGGTGACCTGCTCCGGCGTACTGGCGCGTTCACCGGCCGACTGCCGGCGCGGCAGGGACAGGAAGAACTGCAGGCCCGACAGCAGCAAGGCGGCCACCGCCGACGCCCAGCTGGCGACCTCCAGTGGTGCCGGCGACTGATCCGCAAACGGTCCCTGTCGCAAATAGACGAGCACCAGGAAGGCCGAGTAGGAGAGCACGAGCAGCATCGCCACCGTCACCCGCGACCGGACCCAGCCCACGACTGCCCTCCCCAAGCCACCACCCACTGTGGAGGCCGGGCAAGGATATGTGCACGGACCTTCGATCGGTAGGGCTTCACCCTCCGCGGGGGAACCGCTGCCGCAGATTGTGCCGATGCGGATCAGAGTGGTCGTACAAATGGCGGAGCAGGCCGACACCGGGGAATTCCCGTTCTACTTCTCCCCGCTGCGCTCGGCCAACGAACTGATCAACCGGGCGCTCCAGCGTGAAGACCCTCCGCACGTGCGGCGCGCAGGGCAGCGCGTTCGTGCCGTTCTTCGCGATCACCGGTGACGGACGTGAGGCCGGCGGTGTCGCCGACAACGACGCGGTCCTCGCCATCGCACGTGCACACAGCGCCCCGCCGGCGCAGGTCCGGATCGCCTGGACGCTGAGTCGCGGACCGCACGTGTTGGCCATCCCGGGCACGGGCAACCCGGATCACCTGGTCGAGAACGTGGCCGCCGGGGCGCTTCGCCTGTCCGCGGACGAGCTGGCCAGCCTTGCAGCGCCACACCCGGCAGGCACGACTTCGCCGAAGTCGCCGGGCTGATAGGCGCTACCCACACCCAGGGCGCGTCTACCGAAGGTAGGACGACCAGATGTCTACACCCACGTCCTTGCAGACGCCGAACGAAGAGCCGCCGAACTCAGGGGGAGAGCCCTGCTGGCAGGAAGGTGAGTCTCGCCGCCTGTAACCGCTGCAGGGACATCGAGGAATCGCATACCCCGCACCCGACCGTGCATTCACCCAGGACCAGGGCCAAGCTCGGTCTCGTCGGCGTGTGGAACGTGCCGGCGGCGTCGGTCAGCGTGCTCGGACGGGCGTGCGCTGACGCCATCCGTGGGGGGATTGGCTCGGCGGGCGACCACGAATGCCGAATCGCCGCTGGTCGCGGCGCTTTCGTCGCTGATGTTCGGTTCGCCATCGACTCGAGCATGGCGTCGAACGTGTACGCCAGCTTGGCCAGTTCGTCGCGGGCGCCGGTGTAGCCGATGCGCGCCGAGCGAGTCGGCGGAGAGCCGGCCGCCAGTGTCGCGCACCGGGCGCACCGCTTGGCCTGCGGTGAACCAGCCGAGCACCAGCGTCGCGGCGGCCATCGCGGCAAACGCCACGGCGGACTGCCACGATGCGGTGGCGAGTACGTCGGCCTGGACCGCCTCCTCGATGTCGACGACCACGTCGGATCCGCCACCGGCCGTCGCCCGTTCGAGGTCCTCGGGTAGCGGCGTCGCGCAGGGCCGGGCGAACTGCCACCGGACGAGCAGGTACGTGAGCGTGAGCAGTGCGGCGCCGCTCAGCGCGAAGAGCCCCGCGTCAAGCAGCGTGAGCTTGACCCGGATCGTCAACCGGGATGTCGAGTGCCGGTCACGACGCGCGGGCCGTTGGCACCAGGGCGCGGAACGTCTGCCGGTACACCGTCGGCGAGACCCCGATCGCGGCGGTCAGGTGCTGACGCAGCGACGCGGCGGTGCCGAAGCCGGCCTCGGCGGCGACCTGGTCGACCGGCAGGTCGGTGGTCTCCAGCAGACGGCGGGCGTGTTCGACCCGCTGCCGCGCGAGCCACTGCACTGGTGTCATGCCGACCTCGGCGCGGAAGCGGCGCGAGAACGTGCGTACGCTCATGCGGGCGTGCCCGGCCAGTTCGGCGAGGGCGATCGGCCGGTGTAGCTCTCCGAGTGCCCACTGCCGGGTCTCGGATGTCGTCGCGGTCGCCGGCTCTGGCACCAAACGGTCGATGAACTGCGCTTGGCCGCCCTCGCGCCAGGGCGGCACGACGCACAGCCGTGCCAACCGGTTGGCGACCGCGCTGCCGTGGTCGCGGCGTACCAGGTGCAGACACAGGTCCACGCCGGACGCCACGCCGGCCGCGGTGAGCACCTGGCCGTCGTCGACGAACAGCACGTCGGCATCGACCCTCACATTCGGGAACGTGCGCTGGAAATGCTCCGCATTGTTCCAGTGCGTGGTGGCAGGCCGGCCGTCAAGCAGCCCGGCGGCGGCCAGGACGTACGAGGCTGTGCAGATGGACACGATCCTCGAATCCGGCCGCAGCCGGCGCAGCGCCGCCGTGACCAGCTCGGGCAGCCAGTCCTGGTCGTCCCCCGGGTCGCACACGAAGGGCGGTAGCACCAGTGTGTCGGCCGTGTCGATCATCTCAGGACCGTGCTGGACGGCCACGGTGAAGTCAGCGCTGGTGGCGACTGGATTGCCGTCGACGCTGCAGGTGACGACCTCGTACAGCGGCTGACCGTCGGAACCGGCAGCGGTACCGAAGATGCGGACCGGAATGCTCAGCTCGAACGGGTACACGCCGTCGAGCGCCAGGACGACCACGCGATGCATGGCCAGATTCTTTCACATATTGGCGATCTGGCCACTCGAACCCCGGTCGTCGCCGCGGCAGGGTGGATCGCGCACACCGAAGACGAACAGAAAGGCATACGATGCGTGCGATCGAACAGGACCGGCTCGGCGGGCCCGAGGTCCTCAACCTGGTGGAGGTCGACCGCCCCGAGCCCGGCCCGGCGGAGGTGCTCGTCCGGGTCCACGCGGCCGGGGTCAACCCGACCGACTTCTGGCACCGCGCGACCGGAGGCCTGCTCGGCCAGCCGGTGCGGCTGGGCTGGGACCTGTCCGGGGTGGTCGAGGCCGTCGGTGTCGGCGCCGCGCTGTTCCGCCCCGGTGACGAGGTCTTCGGCATGCCACGGCTACCGCAGGCGGCCGGCACCTACGCAGAGTACGTCACGGCACCATCGCGCCACCTCGCTCGCAAGCCCGCCGGGCTGTCCCACGTCGAGGCGGCCGGTCTGGGGCTCGCCGGGCTCACCGCATGGCAGGCCCTCGTCGACGTCGCCGGTGTCCAGCCGGGCCAGCGCGTACTGGTTCACGCGGCCGCGGGCGGCGTCGGCCACCTCGCCGTGCAGATCGCCAAGGCGCGCGGCGCGCACGTGATCGGCACCGCAAGCGCCGCCAAGCACGCGTTCGTCCATGGGTTGGGTGCCGATGAGGTCATCGACTACACCACGACGGACTTCGCCAAGGGCCTCCACGACCTCGACATCGTCATGGATACGATCGGCGGCGAGTACGGGCCGCGCTCGCTGCGGACCTTGCGCCCGGGCGGCATCCTGGTCGCCCTCGCCTCGCCGGCCGAGACGTACCTGGAGGAGCAGGCAGCCCGGCAGGGCAAGCGCGCTCGATTCATGATCGTCGAGCCGGACGCTGCCGGGCTCACGTCGCTCGCCGGCCTGGTCGGCACGGGGCAACTTCGCGTCGAGGTGGACACAGTGCTGCCCCTCGAACAGGTCGCCAAAGCCCACGAGATCGGCCAAACCGGCCGCACCAAAGGAAAGATCATCCTGACGCTCTGACCTTCTGCGTCAACCCGGGCGGCAACCCGACTGGACGCGGTCGCACCGCCCGCTTGATCACATTCACGTACCCCGACGGCGCCAACCCTGACCCGCAGTCCAGATCGCCGGTCAACGTCGGGTCCGGCAGACTAGGGTGATCGCGTAAGGTCTGTCCCTTGCTGAGATCACGTCACTGGGTCATGGGGAGTTTGCGATACTACGCAGTGCGGACAGGTAGCGCAAGGTCATCGCGCGTTGCGCGAGATGGGAAAGAGGTTCGGCTAGTCGCAATAAACGCGAACTCGGCCGTGAGAACGCTCGAATCGAGAACCAGACCCGGTTGTCGAGGTCTCGCGTCACAACAAATTCCTCCTCACCGCTTTCCGGATGTCCGGACAGCGTGCCGTAGGCGAACCCATTCGCATGTCGGTCGTTGATCACGTAAACGATCCGACACGGCGCTTGGATGTGGAAGCCGGTAACTGGGAGCTCAAGAAGAACGTTCGCGCCTACGCTGACGGGAATGGCAGATGACGAGACTGCCAGTCCGGCCCTTCTGTGCATCTCCAGGCCAAGGAGAGCTTCTGAAGCCTTGTTGAATGAGACATCGCCCAAACCGATCGCCTCAACAAGGGAGATGTGACGGTAGCCGCGACGGGGCTCGCGGCCAGCAGTTCCCGGGTTGGAGTAGGTGAAGTCTCTACCTGGAAGCTCGTCGAGCGATGCTGGCCGTCTTCTGATCATCACAAGATCACACCAATACGATCAGGCAAAGTGGTCGATGAATGTGTCACTTCTGCAGACGCGCTGCGCGCGGGTGGTGGCCCGTCTTGGCTCTACGAAGTAGGCGGGGGTTGAGGCGTCCTCGGGTTCGTCGGGTGGTGGCGCAGCGGGTGCGTAGCCGCCACATCCGACGTTCGATCTCTTTGATCGAGAGGATCGTGACCAGGATGGAGGAGGTTCGCGGCATCCGCAGGGCCGGCGATGTGTGAGACCCGCCTCAGGACGGACAGCGGCTACGGCGTGGGCCGATCGGCTGGAGCACGACGTCGGCGGTGGTCTGCGCCCGCCACGTCGGGTTCAGCCGTACCGGGAGGGCGGGCGCCTGCCACGCCGTGGCCGCGAGCGAGAACGCCCGAGCGCGGCGGGGCGGCGGGCCGGGCGTCAGGTCACCGTTGAGAAAGGCGGCCAGCATCCGCGACATGGCCGGCTCGCCGATCAGCCGCCCGTGGGTGGCCGCGACCTCGACCAGGGCGATCTGCGTGGACCCCGGCGGCGGCGGGAGGGCCAGGGTGTCGATGGCCGGCAGGAACGCGATCATCCGTACCCCGGGCACCGGGCAGAGCATCTGGTTGCGGTAGAGCGGCGCGTTGTCCAGCAGCGAACGCAGGAACGGCGCGTCAGCGTCGTGCCCGGCCGTCCAGAACAACCCGCGCAGCAGCCATCCCGTACCGATCCCCCAACCTGTGTTGGCCCCTCTCGGCGGGTAGTAGGCACGGCCGGCCCGGACCAGCGGGCTGACCAAGGCCGCGCTGTCCACCGCCGGATGCGGCCCGTGGGAAAGGTAGTAACGCACAATCATGGCTCCTTCGCTCTCCCCGACGATCGCCACCGGCCGGCCGGTGGTGGCGTGTACCCGCGCCACCTGCTCGCCGAGGAGCCGAGCCGAGTTCGGGATCGACTGGTAGGTGTCGACGGCGGAGTAGGGGCGCGGCCGGCCGTCGGCGTCGAGGCCCCGATAGGAGAAGCGCAGCACCGGCCCGGCCGGCGGCGCGGGGTCCCCGGCAAAGGCGGACTCGTGACCGGCGATGAAGATCACGATGTGCCGTACCCGGGACAGCTCGGGGCTCGGCGGGAGGGTGTCAGTCTGACTGCGCAGCGCCGCGCGGTCGGCAACCACCAGGCCGACGACGGCCAGGACGGCGACGAGCGGGGCCACCGGGACCAGTCGCCAGCGTATCCGCTCCTGGCGCACGTCGGCCCGGACCAGCCGTTGCCAGAGCAGCCCGTTGACCGCCCCCATTACGCCGGCCGTCAGCGCTGCCCACAAGGCCGGGGTGGCGGCAACGAGGACACCGCCGACGGTAAGGGCCACGAAGTTGACAAGCGTCCAACCGATCAGGCGGAGCGGCGGCAGGCCGTGCCACCAGCCCCGCACGATCCCGCCGGGCAGCACGAACGCCGCCAGGATCACCACCGGCACCAGCAGCCCGAAGAAGATGGTGGCCAGCGAGAACTCGGCGGTGACCACGTCCAGCGCAGCCCACGGCAGCAGGATCACGACCATGGCCATGGTGAAGAGCATGCTGCGCTCGACCAGCCGGCGAAACGCCGGCCGGGGACGCTCCTGGGGCCAGGCGAGCGCGACGTACCCAGCGCAGAGCAGCCCGCGTACGACGACCACCCCGACCAGTGCGGCGGCAAAGCCCAACCAGCCGTTGTGGTAGACGAGCACCCAACGCAGATCATGGAACACGCTGTACGGCCAGATGGCGCTGGCCTGCGGCGTCATGGCCCGGGTAAACAGGTAGCCGACGGCGGTCATCATTGCCGCCTCCGCCGCGGGCGGCGCCGCGGTCAGCACGAGAAGCAGCGCCAGGCGTACCCGCGCAGGCTGCACGTTCCCTCCTCTCGCCCGGAATGGCGGCGTTGCCGGGTACCCCTCCTGACGCCCGCCATTCCCCCCGGTCGCTCGCGCTGCCGGAGCTGGCCTCGGGCGACCTTATGGTGGAAATCGTCCGTCGTCCCGACCCGGCGCCCTGCCCCAACTGCACCATCGACGAGTGGGGCATGCGCCGCAACGGGCAGTACACCGAGCACGGCATCAAGAGCCTGCCCGGCTCCGCTCGGACCGGTGGCGGATTCAGCCCAGGTTCGCGGTGGGTCTGGTCTCGGAGCTGGCCAAGGTCGGCGTGCTGTTCCGACCGACCAGCGTCGTGGCAAAGGCGCGGGACCGCACGGCACCTACCGGGCGGAAGCGGGAAGGACGGCGCGGCGGCCGGCCAGCGGCGACAGAACCTAGTCGACCACCTTGATCCGATCCTCGAGGAGCCAACGCCGATCAGGACTCCGCCACCGTGCGGACAACGGCATTATGGCCGAATTCTAGTGACCGAGTGGCCGATGCCGCCCCACACCGATCTGTTCAAAAATTCATGGTGATCGATTCAATGACCCTCGAAGGATTGAGCATGCGAAAAGTCACTTGGCTCCGCCGGCTCGGCCTCGTCTCGGCAGCGGTGGCGCTCGGCCTGGCAACCGCACCTGTGGCCGCGCACGCCGACGGCTATGACACCCCTCGCAGCGCCACTGTCGACGGGGCGGGGAGCACCTACGCGGCCGGGAAGGCGGCGGCCGAACAGCGGGCCCGGGCGGCCGTCCTTGCAGTCGGCCACGACTGCACCCCCGGGCAGTACAGTACATTACTGATCTATATGTCCCCGGGTGGCGGCACGTGGGTCTTCCGGTCCACCCACCAGGCGATGTGCGTCGACTGACCAAGTATCGGCCTGATCGGCCTCGGGTCACGTCCCGTGGCTGGGTGTCGCCCAAACACGCAGGCGCGAACCGGACCGCCTTGCGGGACAAGGGCATCACCACGGTCATCCCCCGAGCCCAACGACCAGATCGGCAACCAAAAGCGGAACCTAGACCGCTCCCCAGTGGAGGGACAGGCCAGTGGCGGCCCGGTCGGCGGTGATCTGCATCATGCTTCCCAGCATCGTCGCCCGGTCCGCCACCAGGGCCGTCCCGTCGGGCGCGTACGTGATCCGGTCGCTGACCAGCACCGGCGCACCCTCGTCCTCGTCCAGATGCCGGGCCACGTCCGCGTTCAGCACCTCCGGCCGGATCGTCTCCGCCGCCCGGGCCACCACCACCCCCAGGTCGGCCAGGGCCGCGTACAACGACGTGCCGGTGAAATCCACGTCGCGCAACCGGTTCGCGTGCGGCTCGCGTACCCAGGAGATCTGATGAATGGCGCGGCGGCCAGCGAACGCGCGGACCCGCTCCAGGCGCAGGCCCGTCTCGGCCTCGCGGACCCGCAGCCGGGCAGCGACGCGCGAGGGCACGCGGCGCTGTGCGCGAGAGATCACCGTCGTGCGGACCTCATGGCCCTGCTCGCGCAAATCGTCGCCGAAGCTTCGCAAAGCTCCTAGCTGGTACGCCGCATGGGGCGGTGCGACAAAGGTGCCCTTGCCGGGCTGCTGGACGATAAGCCCCTCGGTGCTCAGCTCGCGCAGGGCCTGCCGCAGCGTCATCAGAGTGACGCCGTACTCCGTGCTCAGCTCGCGTTGCGGGGGCAGCGCCTCGCCCGGCACGTAGTGGCCGTCGCGGATCTTTGCGGCGAGGTCGGCGGCGATGGCCCGATAGCGTGCCACTGTTTTCCTCCCGCTGCGTCGGCTGTGTCCGCTCCCAGGATCGGCGACTTGCGCTGATCAGTGCGCTCTGGTGTTACGGATCAGCGGCAGCCGCCGATCTTGAGGCGCGGCTGTCGCTGATCTGCGGCCACCGCCGATCATCGCACGGGGCCACCAGAGACAGCGCGGCCCGCAGCGACGCCACGAAGGCACCGACCTCGGCGGGACCCGCCCCGTCGAGGATGCGCCGCATGACGGCCGCCCCGACGATGACCCCGTCGGCGACCGCCGACGCTTCGGCCGCCTGCTCCGGGGTGGAGATGCCGAAGCCCAGCAGCACGGGCAGGTCCGTGACCTGCTTGAGCCGGGCGGCCAGAGCGGCGGCCGACGGTGCGAGCCGGTCGCGTTCGCCGGTCGTGCCCATGACCGAGATCGCATACACGAAGCCCTGGCTGCGCTGGCCGATCTCGGCGAGCCGGTCGTCCGGCGTGGCGGGCGAGGCGAGCAGACTCACCTGGACGCCCGGCACCTCCAGCCCGGCCAACTCGTCGAGGGGCAGGTCGGGCACGATCAGCCCGGTCACTCTGGCCGCCGTCAGCGCGTCACCGAACCCGGGACGCAGCGCGATGTTGGCGTATGTGCTGGCGATGAGGGGGATGTCTATCCGCACTTTGGCGAGATCTTCCAGGACCGAGGCGGGCGTCGTGCCTCGGGCGAGCGCCGCGTCCGAGGACTCCTGGATGGTGGGACCGTCCACCGTGGGATCGGAGAACGGCAGCCCGACCTCGATCAAGTCGGCTCCGGCGTGCTCGAAGGCGCTGAGGTACGCCGTCCAGCCCGGCACGACTCCGCCGGTGATGTAGGGCATCAGCAGCTTCATGCGAGGTCCGCCTCCGCGATCAGGGTGGTGATGTCCTTGTCGCCGCGTCCCGAGAGCGTGACGAGCACGGTCGATCCGCTGGGCAGCTCCGGCGTACCGGCGGCGCGGACGACCCAGGCGACCGCGTGGGCCGACTCGATGGCGGGCAGTACGCCCTCCGTCCGCGCGAGCCGGACGGCGGCCGCGACCGCCTCCCCGTCGGAGACGGTGACATACCGGGCGCGCCCCAGATCGCGCAGGTACGCGTGCTCGGGGCCGACGCCGGGGTAGTCCAGCCCAGCCGCGATCGAGTGCGCCTCCTTGATCTGCCCGTGCTCGTCCTGGAGGAAAAGCGACTGGAAGCCGTGCAACACGCCGATCTCCCCGTTCGCCGCGCCGGAGCCGCCCTCGGCCTCCACCCCGACGAGCTTCGCCGATGTCTCGACGAACCCGGCGAACGTGCCCGCCGCGTTGCTGCCGCCGCCGACGCAGGCGACCACGTAGTCGGGGGTGGCGGCGGGCAGCTCGGCCGCGCACTGCCGCCGGGCCTCGTCACCGATGACGCGCTGGAACTCACGGACCATCGTCGGATACGGGTGCGGCCCGATGACCGAGCCCACGCAGTAGTACGTCTCGTCGGCGGCTGTCACCCAGTGGCGCATCGCCTCGCTGGTGGCATCCTTCAGCGTACGGCTGCCGGTGGTCACCGCAACGACCTCGGCGCCCAGCAGCCGCATACGGAATACGTTGTGCGCCTGGCGTTCCACGTCGTGTTCGCCCATGAACACCTGCACCGGCAAACCCAACAGGGCACCGGCCGTCGCCGTCGCGACGCCGTGCATGCCCGCCCCGGTCTCGGCGATCAGGCGCGTACGCCCCATGCGCCGGGCCAGCAACGCCTGTCCGAGCACATTGTTGATTTTGTGTGATCCGGTGTGCGTCAGGTCTTCCCGCTTGAGCAGTACCGTCACGCCGAGCTCGGCCGACAGCCGCAGGGCCGGCGTCAGCGGGGTCGGCCGTCCCGCGTAGGCCGAGAGCAGCGCGGCGAGGCTGCCGCGGAAGCCGGGATCGGCCCACGCCTGCGGAAAGGCCTCGGCGACGGCCTCGCAGGCGGGGATCAGGGACTCCGGCACGTACCGCCCGCCGTAGCTGCCGTACCGCCCCGGAACGACTGTCGGCCGCACTGTTATAGAACTCATGCAAGAGTTATAGAACGGTTGGGTTCACTTTGGCAAGGTGGTCCGGACGAGCTCGTTGACACGTACAGGCTCAGGTCTGTCCCACCGCAGGCCGGCCGCCTGCTACTCCGAACTCCGCAACCCCCTCTCCGGCTGCCACTCAGCAGCTCGGCCGTCGGCCGGACCACGTCGGCTCTGCCGTCGAGGTCAGCCCACCCTGTCCGCCTCATGGTCGGCGAACAGTCGGGCCATCAGCTGTCCGGTTGCGGACGCCCAACTTGCGGTACATGGTCGAGGCGGCGCTGCGTGCCGGCATCCCCTACGTCGACGTGGACGTGTCGGAGGTGCGCACGTACATGACCACGAACGCGGCTTCTGACCTTCTCTCCCCCGACCCGGCGGCACCGACCGCCGTTGACGAGCGCGGCCGCTCCGCGCAGACCTTCACCGTCGACGTCCTCATCCGCTCCGCCGGTGCCGAACGTCGCATCACCGCCACCGGACAGGACATCTACGCCATCAGCGCACCGCTCGAGGTCGAGGCTGTCGAGCGCATCCTCACCGGCCGGACCAAGGCGACCGGCGTCGTCTCCGCCGGCGCCGTCTTCGACGCCCCCGACTTCCTCGGCACCCTGTCCGCACACCTCACGGTGCACGCGCCGGCCGACGCCCGCGGCTGACCGGTGCCCGTCAGCTGCGCGGAGTCCATGCGCTGTGCAGAGCCGGGTGATGACGGCGAAGGTCTGGCCGGTCAACTTGTCGGCTACTGGGCCCGATTCATCCGTACCGGCAACCCCAACAGCGCCGGGACGACGGTCTGGCCCGCTCTCGACGCCTTCGACACCGCACTGCGCTCGGCACCCGGCCGCCCGCGCCCCATAGACATGAACAACCGGCTGGATAGCCGGACGCGCAGTCGCCGAGCGAAGTCAGCAGGCGGCGTAGGAGCCTGGCCAGGTGGGCCTGGTCGGCCGGGGTCAGCCCGTCCAGCAGGTGCCGCTCGTTGGCCGGGTGGCGCTCGACGAGCTCGTTGACCAGGTTCATACCGTCTGTGGTGAGCGAGATCAGCACCCGGCGTCGGTGGCCCGGATCGACAGCACGGTCGACCAGGCCCCGGTCCACGAGCCGGTCGATGCGGTTGGTCAGCGCGGTCGAGCTGACCATCACCGCTGTGCTCTGCGGTGGCCGACCACCTGATCCACCACGGCCACGAGGTCGTCGAGCTGACCCGCGGCACCGGTGACCAGTCCCGCCGCGAACGGCGCATCGCCGACCTGGCCGACCCTGACTCCCTCACCCGGGCGGTGACGCCCGACATCGACGCCGTGGTCCACGCGGCGACCCCAACCGGTGACGCCGCCACCGACGCGGCCGCCGTGATCCGGCCGGGCATCGTGTACGGGCGTGGACGTGGGATCCCCGCCCTGCTGGTGGACCTGGCCCGCAAGCACGGTGCGCCGGTGTTCGACCCCTGCAGACCACGGCGGCGAGCCCGTCCACTGGCCCATGGTCCACGTAGACGATCTTGCCGAGCTGTACGTGGCGGTACTGGAGCGCGCCGACGCCGGCACCATCTGGCACGGCGTCACCGAATCGGCTGTGCCGGTGCGGGACCTTGCGCACGCCGCCGGACGCGCCGCCGGCATCCTGGCCGCCCCGCGCGCCTGGCCAGTCTCCGAGGCCCGCGAGGCGCTGGGTGAGGCGTTCGCCGGTGCCCTCGCACTCGACCAGCGGGTCACCGGCGATGCCGCCAGGAAGCGGCTGGGCTGGCGGCCGCTGCGCGCCGGTGCTGTCGTCGAACTGGCGACCGGCTCCTACCGCACGTACGAGGTGCTGGGCACGCCGGACGCCGCAGACGACGTCCAAGCCATTGCCGCGCTGGTCGCCGCCGTCGAGCACGCCCAACAGAACGAGCTGCCCGACGCGTTCATGAGCCTGGTCCGCACCGAGCACCCGTGTGGACCACCGCCCACGGTATGCGATTGGCGGGCTGGGACCTAACTTGATCTTTAACCCTTGCGTCGTGGCCTCGGGCTATTCGAGGTCTTCGTTTTCTTGGTGTTGCTGTTCGGCTTGTTGCTGGTAGCGGCTGTGA
>NZ_SMKJ01000249.1:0-10841 GCF_004348615.1 Micromonospora sp. KC207 | reverse complement strand
GGTCGGCGGCGGCGACCAGGGCGGGCAGGCCGTCGGTGGGCGGGTCGGGCCGCACCGCCTGCCCCCGCCCAGGGGCCAGCGCCGCCAGGTCCGCCTCGACGTCGGCGCGACCGACGACCACGGTCAGGTCCATCGGGTGCCCGGTGGACAGCAGCACCCGGGCCAGCACCGGGGCAGCCCCGAACGCGTCGGTGCCGCCGAAGAAGGCCAGCACCCGGGGCCGGGGCGTCCGCGTCGGCGGGCGGGGAGCCGCCGGCCGCGCGGCCACCACGGCGTCGCGCAGCAGGGGGTACGCCGTCCCGGCGAGCAGCCGGCCGGGCAGCGGCCCGTGCGTCGCACCGAGGTTCTGGTCCAGGTACACGTCGGCGTCCTGCCCCCGGGTGTCACCGTCGACGACGGCGAGGGTCACCACCCCCGCCGCGCGCAGCGAGCCCGCCCCGGCCGGGTCCAGCTCGTACGAGTCGAGCACCACCACGTCGAGGCCGTGCCGGCGGGCCGCCGCGACGAGGTCGTCGGGGCGCTCCGGGCCGGGATGCAGCGGGATGCCCCGGTCGGCGAGCTGCCGGGCAGCCCAGCCGACCCCCTCGACGGTGCCGAAGAAGTCGACCCGGTGGCCCCGGGCGAGAAACTCCTCGGCCAGGGCGAGGCAGCGCACCAGGTGCCCGACCCCCCGGGTCGGCCCGGCGTCGCAGCGAACCCCGACGCGTACCGTGCTCAGGACTCCTCCAGCCGCTTCTGCCGCACCGAGGCGTTCAGGGCACGCAGGGCCGGTTGGCCCGCCAGCCAGTCGGCGAGCTTGGCCAGCGGGACGCTGACGTCGCCGAAGTGGTCGGTGACCGCCCTGACCAGCGCCCAGTCCTGCTCGGTGTCGAGGGTGAGCCGAAGGGTCGACCGGTCGGGGGTGAGCGTCACCCCGAGCACCCGGAACAGCTCCGGATGGGTGTACGCGTACGAGGTTACGTGCACCCGGTGGTGGTCGGCGGCGATCCGGTGCAGCGTACGCAGCGTGTCGGCGCGGATGATCTCCACGTCGAGCCCGCGCGGGAGGGTACGGGCGATGGAGGTGCTCGCGTAGTCCAGCCCCGGCACGGCCCGGTACACGTCGGCGACCAGCCGGACGATCTCCGGGTCGAGCAGCGGGCAGTCGGCGGTGAACCGCATGACCGCGTCGCCGGGGTGCGCGTCCAGCGCGCCGACAAACCGGTCGAGCACGTCGTCGACGGAGCCCCGGTGGCAGGCCACGCCGAGCCGGGCGCACTCGGCGACCACGGCGTCGTCGACGGCGTCGGTGCTGGTGGCCACGACCAGGTCGGCGAGCACCCCGCCGTCGGCGGCGGCCCGGACCACCCGGCCCAGCACCGAGCGCCCGGCCAGCGGGCGCAGCACCTTGCCGGGCAGCCGCGACGACCCCATCCGGGCCTGCACGATTCCCACGATCCGCGTCACCGCTGCTCCTCCTCGCCGTGCCGGGGCGCGAGGACGTCCTTGGCCCGTCGCTTCGCCGCGCGGGCGCCCCGCTTCGCCAGCCGGGCCGGGGTGATCGCCAGCCGGCCGACCCGGTAGCTCAGCGAGCCGCTGAGCAGGTTGATGGTGGCGTCGGCCCGGCGCAGCGCCCGCTCCCGGGAGGTGAGCAGCTCCTCCGTCCAGCGCAGCAGGGCCGCCAGCCGGGTCAGCTCGTCCTTCTGCCGCAGCCACGCCTCGCGTAGCTGCTGGTGGCTGTCCAGGCCCGGCGGAGGCGCGGTGGGCTCGACCGCGCGCAGCTCGTCGGCGAGGGCGACGCGGTCGGCGCCGTCCAGCCCGCGCAGCGCGGCGGTGACCGCCACCTCCGCGTCGACGGCCGCCGTCACCGTCGCCCGGTCCAGGTCGCGGCCGGCGGTGCCGGCCAGCACCACGGTCAGCCCGGCCACGTCGAGCGTGGACGGCCAGGGGTGGGCGTACCCGCCGGTGGCCAGGGCGGCGGCGAACCCCCACAGGCCCCGGGCCAGCGTCACGTCCACCGGCCACGGGTCGCTGGCCCGCCAGCTCGGGTCGAGCACCGCGAAGACCAGGGGAGTCCCGGCGTCGGTGAGCACGACGTTGTCGAGGCTGGCCAGGGCCGTCGCCCCGGTGAGCCGGCCGGCGTCGTCGGCGTGCGCGTCGAGCCAGTCGGCGTACCCGCGCAGCAGCCGGCGCACGGCGGCCAGGTCGCGGCGCAGGCAGGCGTCGAGCAGCACGGTGCGCAGCAGCCGCCCCTCGGGCACCGGGCCGGTGAGCACGGCCGGGTCCCGCCAGGCCGCCGCCCGGGTGGCGAACGGGGCTTCGGAGGCCGCCGCGACCGGGCCGGGCACCCGCCACCGCCAGCCGTTCGCCGCCGCCGTCACCTCCACCACACCGATCCCAGGCGGCCCGGTCTGCGCCCAGAGCACCGGCAGCGCGCCGGGTCCGGTCTCATCGCCCGGGGTGGGGACGGCCGGGATCGGCGAGTCGCCCGCGCGGTGGGCCAGCACCAGCCAGCCCGGGGCGAGCGCGGCGCCCAGCCCGGCGTGCAGCGCGTCGACCGCGAGCCGGGCCGGGTCCTGGAGCACGGGGCCGTCGGAGCGGTCCCGCGCGCACGCGCCGTGCAGCATCGCGTCGAGCACCGCGCTCGTGGGGCGCGCGGCCAGCGCCCCGGTGTCGACCAGCACGGTCGGCGCGGCCGGGTCGGGGTACGCGGCGAAACACCCGCCGGCGCGCAGCCCCACCCCGGTCAGCCGGTCCCGCACCTGATCCAGGTTGGCGGGGCGGCCGGCGTCCAGCGCTCCGCCGATCGTCCAGTCGGCGTCGTCGCGCCCGACATACCAGGGCGCGGCGTCGACCATCCGGGTCAGCCCCACCGGGTTGTCCACCCGCAGCAGCAGGCTCCCGCCCGGGGCGAGCACGGCGGCGAACCGCCGCAGCAGCTCGTCCCAGCCGACCGGGGTCCCCTCCACCGACTCCACCGCGTCCAGGCCGGCGGCGGCGATCACCACGTCGAACGTCTCGTCGGCCGGCAGCCCACCGGGGCCGCCGACCACCACCCGGACGGGGCGGTCCTCGGCGAGGGCCGCCCCGTCCGGCCAGCCGCGTAGCAGGCAGGTGACCTCGGCGTGGGCCAGCCGGTCGACCAGTTCGGGATCGTGCGGCCCGGCCAGCAGCACCCGCGCACCGACCGGCACGACCCGGGCGGCGAGCGCCGCGAGGGGCCCGCCGGCGGGCAACCGCCGGGCCGGCCGGTCCGACCAGGTCAGCATCTCCCCGCCGGGCAGGGCGATCCGGGGCGAGGTGTCAGTGGTCAACGGGTTCCTCCTGGAGGGTCGCCCAACCCAGCAGCTCACGCAGCTCGGCCGGCGTACAGCGGTGGTCGGTGCCCAGTTCGGCGCGGGCGATCTCGACCGCGGTCGGCAGGTGCACCGACTCGCCGTGCAGGTCCGGCCACTGGCGGCGGATGCGGGCGGTGCCGCCGAACGTCGGGTCCTCGTCGGCGAGGATCATCGGGTCGCCGTAGACGGCCGGCTCGCAACCGGCCGCGATGCCGTAGAAAATGGCGCTGGTCAGCCGGTTGGACGCCACCCGGCGGTGCCGGCGCAGCTCGGTGAGCTGCTTGTCGAGGAAGAGCGGGTCGGTGTCCTTCCACCAGTGGCCCCGGTAGCCGTGGCAGATCACCCGGAACCCCGCCTGCTCGTAGAGGCGGCGGACCCGGCGCATGCCGTACTCGTGCCAGTAGAGGCAGACGGTCACCGGACCCGGCTCGGTGGCGCGGATGCGGGCGATCAGCTCCCGGTGGTCGCCGCGCACGTGCTGGCCCTCCCAGCCGTGGAACGGGTACCAGATGGTGCCCTCCCGCTGGGGCTCCGGCGGGTCGTCGGCGCGCAGCGCCAGCAGGTACGCGAACGGCGCGCCGGTCACCACGACGTTGCGCCGCCCCACCGACCAGGCCCGCCGCCGGGTCTGATCGGACCACAGCAGGCTCGGCGTGCCCTCGACGTACGGGTGACCGGGGGCGAGGCCGTCGCCGATGTTCCAGCCGTGCTGGACGTACCCGTTGATCCGGGGCGGGTGCCCGTCGCCGAGGCCGCAGTAGCGGGCCAGCACGTGTGCGTGGCCGTAGAAGTGGTTCGCGTGGTGCATCCCGGTCCCCTCAGGCGGCGGCGCGCGCCGGGGCGGCGTGCAGGGCGTCGGCCAGGGCGTCGACCACCCGTTCCTGGTCGGCGTCGGTGAGGTCGGGGAACAGCGGCAGGGAGAGCTGCTCGGCGTAGAACCCCTCGGCGACGGGGCAGGAGCCGCGCCGGTAGCCCAGGTCCGCGAACGCCGGGTGCCAGTGCACGGGCACGTAGTTGACCTGCACGCCGATGCCGGCGGCGCGCATCGCGTCGTACACGGCGCGGCGGCGGCCCTCGTGCACCCGGATCGGGTACAGGTGCCAGGCCGGGTCGGCCCAGGACCGCCGGCCCGGCACCGACATGCCGGGCAGGTCGGCGAGGGCCTCGTCGTACCGGGCGACCAGCTCGGCGCGGCG
This sequence comes from Micromonospora sp. KC207, assembly GCF_004348615.1. NCBI lineage: Bacteria > Bacillati > Actinomycetota > Actinomycetes > Micromonosporales > Micromonosporaceae > Micromonospora > Micromonospora sp. KC207. Next base: position 6,328 of record NZ_SMKJ01000249.1, on the reverse strand, counting down.
GGCCAGGAACCGGGGCAGTCGGCGTAGCTGGCTGCGGCCCAGCGCGCAGAGCACGTCGGGCAGCCGGTAGTTGAGCCCGAACTCGTGGACCTCCTGGTGCCAGCCGCCCTCGTCCGGCCAGCGCTGCTCGTCGCGGTCGCGGACCAGCCCGATGTTGCGGAAGCGCCGGGCCCGCTTGAGTAGCAGCGGGTCCACCGCGGCGACCGCGCCGCCCTCGGCGGTGGTGAGGTTCTTCGTCGGGAAGAACGAGAACGTCGTCAGGTCGGCAAGCGACCCGACCGGCCGGCCGTGGTAGGCCGCGCCGACGGAGTGGGCGGCGTCGGCGAGCAGCAGCGTGTCGCCACCGTCCAGCACCGCGCGCAGCGCGTCGTAGTCGGCGGGGTGGCCGGCGTAGTCGACCGCCGCCACGACCTTCGTCCGGCCGGTCAGCGCCGCGCCGACCGCCGCCGGGTCCAGGGTGTACGTCTCCGGCTCGACGTCGGCGAAGACGATCCGCGCGCCGAGGGCGACGGCGCTGCTGGCGGTGGCCACGAACGTCATCGGCGGGACGATCACCTCGTCGCCGGGGCCGACGCCTGCCGCCGCGTACGCCACGTGCAGGGCGGCGGTGCCATTGGACACCGCCGCGCAGCCGACCCCACCGGTCCAGCCGGCCAGGTCCGCCTCGAACGCGTCGACCTGCGGGCCGGTGGTGAGCCAGTCGCTGCGCAGCGTGGCGACCACGGCGGCGACGTCGTCGTCGGTGACGGACTGCCGCCCGTACGGGAGCATCGCCATCACGCGGCGATGCCGAGCATGTCGCGCAGCTGCTCCACGCCGAGCCACTCGTCGTTGGTGTCCGACTGGTACGCGAACCCGTCCGGCACCGGCTCGCAGTGCGCCGGCGGCTGGTAGCCCCAGGTGGCGATGGTCGGCTGCACGATGAACCGGTCGGGGGTGCGCAGGGTCCGGCGGCTGTCGTCCGGGGCGATCATCTCCTCGTGCAGCTTCTCGCCGGGCCGGATGCCGATCTCGTGGGTGGTGGCGTCCGGGGCGACGGCCTCGACCAGGTCGAGGATGCGCATGCTCGGGATGCGCGGGACGAACAGCTCGCCGCCCTGCATCTGGTCGAACGAGTCGATGACGAACTGGACGGCCTGGTCCAGGGTGATCCAGAACCGGGTCATCCGCTTGTCTGTGATGGGCAGGCTGCGGCCCTCGGCGGCGAGCCGGCGGAACAGCGGCACCACCGAGCCCCGACTGCCCACCACGTTGCCGTAGCGCACCACGGCGAAGCGGGTCGGGTGGTGGGCGGCGTAGTGGTTCGCCGAGACGAACAGCTTGTCGCCCACCAGCTTGGTCGCGCCGTACAGGTTGATCGGGCTGGACGCCTTGTCGGTGGAGAGCGCGATGACCTTCTTCACCCCGGCTTCGATGGCCGCGTCGACGACGTGCTGCGAGCCGGTGATGTTGGTGGCGATGAACTCCGACGGGTTGTACTCGGCGGTGTCCACCTGCTTGAGCGCGGCGGCGTGCACGACGTGGTCGACGCCGTGCATGGCCCGGGTGAGCCGGTGGCGGTCCCGGATGTCGCCGATGAACCAGCGCAGCCGCGGGTCGTCGCCGAGCTGCTGGCGCAGCTCGTACTGCTTGAGCTCGTCGCGGGAGAACACCACCACCCGGGCCGGGTCGGCCTCGGCCAGGACGTGCCGCAGGAAGGTGCGGCCGAAGGACCCGGTGCCCCCGGTGATCAGAATGGAGGACCCATTCAACTCGCTCAACTGGTGCTCCCAAGGTCGGTTGATCTCTCGGCCGGGGACGGTTCCGGCCGGCGGACGGATCGTGACGCTAAGCCGGCAGAGTTAACGGCCCGACGCCGCACGGTGAACGGGCACGACGCGCATGGTGAATGCGTCATGCCCGCCGAGCGTCGGTGGCGGTCCGGCGGGTGAACAGGGGGTGTCGAACCGCCACCGGTCAGACCAGGTCCCAGCCCAGCGCGGTGCCGCGGGCCACGTCGCGGCGGAACGTACGGCCGAGCACCCGGTCCAGGTCGGCCGGGGGAAGACCACCGGCCGGGCGGATCGAGCGCACGTTGTCCCGGGTCACCGGGTCGCCCGCGCGGACGTCGGCCACCACGTACAGCGACCGGCGGAACCGCAGCCCCTCCCGCTCGGTGGGGGTCGGGCCGATGGTGGTGGCGCCCAGCGCCGCCCAGGCCCGCTCGGACTCGACGCGCAGGTCGGCCAACTCGGTCGGCTCCAGCGAGAAGTCCGAGTCCACCCCGCCGTCGGCGCGGCGCAGCGTCACGTGCTTCTCGATCAGGCAGGCGCCCAGCGCCACCGCCGCCACCGGCACCCCGATGCCGGGGGTGTGGTCGGAGATCCCGACCGGCACGCCGAACGTGTCGGCCAGCACCGGCAGTCGGCGCAGGTTGCTGTCCTGCGGCGGGGCCGGGTACGAGGCGGTGCAGGCCAGCAGCACGATGCCGCCGGCGCCGCCGGCGCGGGCGGCGGTCACCGCGGCGTCGATCTCCCCGACCGTGGCCATGCCGGTGGAGATGACCATGGGCTTGCCGGTCGCTGCCACCAGCCGGATCAGCGGCAGGTCGACCAGCTCCGACGAGGCGATCTTGTACGCCGGGGTGTCCAGCTCCTCCAGCAGCTCCACGGCCGTGTGGTCGAACGGCGAAGAGAAGACCGTGAGGCCGTGCCGGCGGGCCCGCTCGAAGATCGGCCCGTGCCACTCGTACGGCGTGTGCGCCCGCTCGAAGAGCTGGTACAGCCGCTCGCCGCCCCACAGCTCGTGACCGCCGGAGATGCGGAACTCCGGCGCGTCCACGTCGATGGTCAGCGTGTCCGGGGTGTACGTCTGGAGCTTGAGCGCGTGCGCGCCGCTGGCCGCCACCGCGTCCACGATGGCCAGGGCCCGGTCGAGGCTGCCGTTGTGGTTGCCGGACATCTCGGCGACCACGAAGGGCCGCTCGCCGGTGCCCACCGCGTGCGGGCCGATCTTGACTGTCGTCATGTTCCCCTGCTCAGTTCCGTCCACACCAGCTGGTGCGGCGTGCCGTCGACGTCCCGCTCGTAGCGGCGGACGATCGTGAATCCGAAGCGCCGGTGCAGCGCCAGCACCGGCCGGTTGGTGGCCAGCGTCTCCCCGCCGAGGGTGCGCGCGCCGAGGACATCGAAGGCGTACGCGATCGCCGCCCGCTCCAGCGACAGCCAGGCCGGCATGAGCGCCCGCCGCGCGTCCAAGCCCTCGACGTCGAGGTAGAAGCCCCAGGTCAGCGCCTTGTCCGGGCTGGCCACGCCGGAGAAGGTCACCACACCGCAGGGCAGGCCGCGATGCTCGTGGACCAGCACCCGCCGGTCCGGGTCGCCGCGTACGCCCGCCCACCAGGCGGCGTGCTCGGCCGGGCCGATCTCGTGCCGGGTCAGGCTGACCTCGCGTACCTGCGGATGGTTGCGCCAGCGCAGGATGGTCGCCAGGTCGGCGTCGCGGGCGGGGCGCAAGGCGTCGGAGGCCCGGGTGGCGGTTCCGCTCATCCCCGGCCCGCCATGGCCGCGCTCTGGTCGGCGTCGCCCGCCGGGGCATCGGCGACCGGCGCCCCGTCCCCGCCCGACGCCGCCCCGGCGGGCGACGCCGACCGCAGCGAGCCGGCCAGCCGGTGCGCCCGGCGCAACGTCTTGTACGCGACGTAGCTGTCCCGGGCCACGAGACGGTGCTTCAGCCCGGCCACCCCGCCCGGCCGCGCGTACCCGCCCGACGGCAGGTACCGGCGGTAGTGCTCGGCCACCCGGCGGAAGAACCCCCGCCGCAGCCGAGGGTGCACCCGGCCGTCGTTGCCCACCACCACGAGATAGTGGTTGATCATCAGGCCGAACAGGTCCGTCCGGATCCAGTCCTCGGTGACGTGCTCGTCCACCCACTGCTGGAGGCGCTCGTACTGGACGAACGCGTCGAAGTGCCGGCCACTGCGGGTGGAGGTGATCGCGCCGAGGCGGCCCTGCCGGTAGTGGTAGCAGACCCGGTCCAGCACCCCGATCCGGTCCGCGCCGATGAGCAGCGGGTGGCTGAACGGGATGTCCTCGTACCAGCCGGGGTGGAAGCGCAGCTCCAGCTCGTCCATGAAGGCCCGGCGGACCACCTTGTTCCAGGCCGTGTGCTGTACCCGCAGCAGCTCGGGCCGGTCGGCCAGCCGGACGCACCCGTCGATCCCGCGCAGCAGGTGACTGCTCGCGTCGACCTCCATCCGGCCGCCTTCGTGCACCCGCATGTGGTCCACCAGCAGCACGTCTGGCTCGTCGCGGCGCAGCCGCTCCAGCACCACCGGCAGGGTGCCCGGGGGCAGCCAGTCGTCGCTGTCGACGAACCAGACGTACCGGCCGGTCGCCTCCGCCAGCCCCGCGTTGCGGGCCAGGCCCAGCCCGACGTTGCGGGTCAGGGAGACCACCCGCACCTGGGGCCGCCCGGCCGCGTACGACCGCAGCATCTCCCCGCACCGGTCCGGGGAGGCGTCGTCGACGGCGACCAGCTCGACGGCGTCGGCCTCCTCGGCGGGCAGGCCGCCGAGAATGGACTCCAGGCACTGGTACAGGTACGCCTCGACGCCGTGTACAGGCACGACGATGCTCAGCAGTGGGCTCCGCGTCGGCTCATTGACCACGCCCGACACCTTCGACCGCCCGGATGGACGGCCCCGGAACCTGACGTATCCGCCGGGGGTGGGCTGGTTGAACAGACCACCGACGGAGGGTTAACGGTTCAGCATCCGCTTCACCCGGCCGCCGGCCGCCCGTACCCGGGCCCGCAGCCGGTGCGCCTCGAACCCCGCTACGGTCTGCGTCAGCTCCTGGTTGCGGTCGTGCAGCCACTGGATGCGGGCGATCAGCTCGGCCGGGTCGGTGGCCGACTGCGCGCGTACCGCCGGGGGGAAGGTCGTCTCGGCGACCTGGCGGTCGAACCGGGCCGCGCTGTCGCCGTCGGCGAAGGAGACCCCGAGGTCGTGCCTGGCCAGGAACGCCGTCATCGTCGCGTACCGCGCCTTGTGCCCGTTGTTCAGCGCGGTGTAGTCGGCCTCGTCGTACAGCTCGATGGCGTCGATGTCCGGCGGGACGTCCTTCATCAGCCGGTGCGGGATGTCGAAGTACCGGGCCAGCTCCAGCGTGCGCGAGTCGTGCGCGAAGAGGTACCCCGGGATCCCCGCCACCAGCGCGGTGATGGTGCCGTGGATGCGGGTGCCGAAGTTGAAGTCGAACCGGGACAGGTACTGCATCCACGTCCACGGGTCGACGAACATCCGCACCTTGTCCTCGACGAACAGCGGGTGGGAGGTGTGGATCGGGATGGCCGCCTTCCTGCCCCGGTCCTCGGAGGCGTCGCCGTAGAGCAGGGTGCCGAGCGTCTTGAGGTCCTGCGGGATGTAGCGCAGGTTCGGGTACCGCCGGTGGTGCGAGGCGATGACCTTCGCCATCGACTTGACGTACGGGGAGACGGTCAGCGCCACCCGGTCCTCGACGGTGAGCGTGTACTTGCGCTTCTCCACCCGCAGGTGCTCGCCGTGCAGGAACATCGACGGGCAGCCGATCACGTCGACGGCGGAGAAGCCCAGGGTCCGCAGGTACCCCTCGGTGATCTCGCCCCGCACGCCGATGGTGTGCGACCGGTCCAGCACGGCCGAGACGAACGCCTTCACCGCGTCGTCGATCGGCCGCAGGTACTCCCGGTCGCCGTCGACTTTGGTCTGCGCGCCGACCCCGAACACCACCACCGGGATCTTCAGTCGCTCGATCAGCCGGGTCATGGCGACCAGGCGGTGGGCGTAGCTGCGCCGGAACGCGTTGGCCAGCGGCACCACGAACACGTCGTACCGTTCGTTGATCTCGTCGGCCTCGCGCGGGTTGACCCGGAACTCCGAGGAGCTGACCTCCGCCGTCGCGGTCCGCAGCAGCTTGTGCGCCGCGTGGCTGAACACGAGGTTGCCGGCGTTCTCACCGATCCAGTTGCGCTCGAACGTCTCCTCCGGCGAGTAGACGTCGAATGGACCCTTCCTGGCCCGCAGCAGGATCCGCTGGTGCATCGGTGTGTCCCTCTCGTCGTGGCCGAGACCGCGATATTAGGCCATCGGACACCCGCCGTCGCCATGCGCGTCACCCCACGGCCAACGGCGGACGGCGCGGCCGGCCGCACCGGGTAGGGTGCCCGCGGGCGGCACCGAGCGGCCCGTCGCCACCGGGGCGGCGGCGCCGGCCCCGGACGTCTGTGAGGAGGAGAGCGGTGGTGGTGACCCGCGCGGACGGCCGGACCGCCGGCAGGCCCAGCGCCCCGACCGTCGTACGCCCCGACG
>NZ_SMKJ01000248.1:0-10845 GCF_004348615.1 Micromonospora sp. KC207 | reverse complement strand
CCCCCACCCAGCCCTCGCCCGGCACCCGCACCCGCGGACTTGCACTTTCGGCCCCGCCCTGGGCGTTCCGCACCCATCCGTCAGGGCCGCAATCGCGAGATCGGGCAGCCATCCCACACCTTCCCGAATATCGGTACGGAAATCCTTTATGTTGGGACGACGGCTAGGGTCGGAGGATGGCCGACTCCCGACGGTGGGTCATGCTCGGCATCGGCACCGCCGCGCAGACCGCGGGCACCCTCTACCTCTACGGGCTGCCGTTCCTGCTGCCCGCGCTGCGCCGCGCCACCGGCCTGCCACTGTGGGAGTTGGGCCTGCTGGTGGCCTGCCCCAGCCTCGGCATGGTGCTCGCCCTCATCGGCTGGGGCGTCGTGGCCGACCGGCGGGGCGAGCGCCTCGTCATCGGCCTGGGCCTGACCGGCGGGGCAGCGTTTTTGGCCGGTGCCGCCCTCGCCGACGGACCGGCCCTGTTCGTGCTGCTGGCCCTCGCCGGGGCCGCCGGCTCCGCCGTGTACGCGGCCAGCGGCCGGGTGGTGACCGGGTGGTTCGCGCCCGGCGAACGCGGGCTGGCGATGGGCATCCGGCAGACGTCGCAGCCGCTGGGCGTGGCGGCTGCCTCGGCGGTCCTGCCGGTGCTCGCCGACTCCGGCGGCCCCGGGCTGGCGCTGCTGGTCGCCGCCACGGTCTCCGCGCTGACAGGGGTCGTGGCCGCTCTGCTGCTGGTCGACGCGCCGAGATCCGCCCACACCCGCTCGCCCAGAACCGCCACCGACACAGACACCGGCACCGGCTCGCCCGACGCCGGCACCGGTGCGCGGCGGACTCAATCGCCATACCGGTCGCCGACGCTGTGGCGGGTGCACGGGGCGAGCGCCCTGCTGGTCGTGGCGCAGTTCGTCGTCGGCGCGTACGCCCTGGACTATCTCGTCACCGAACGCGGCTGGCCGGCGCGGACCGCCGGGCCGTTGATCGCGGGGGCGCAGCTCGTCGCGGCGGCAGCCCGGGTGCTCGCCGGCCGCTGGTCCGACCGGTCCGCCCACCGGCTCCGGCCGCTGCGGATCATCGCCGCCGGCACGGCCGCCGCTCTTGGCGCGCTGGCGCTCGCCGAGGCCCTGCACCTGTCGTTGGCGGCCCCGCTGCTGCTGGTCGCCCTCGTCGCCACGGTAAGCTGGCACGGCGTCGCGTACGCGGCCGTCGCGGACGCCGCCCCCGCGAGCTGGGCGGCACGGGCCACCAGCACCCAGACCGTGGTGCAGAACGTGGCCGCCACGGCGACCCCGCCACTGTTCGGGCTGGCCGTCGCGGGAGGCGGCTTCGGGCCGGGGTTCGCCGTCACCGCGGTGTTCCCGCTCGCCGCCGTGGCGGTGCTGCACGGCATCACCACCGACGCGCACCGGCACAGCATCCACGCCCAGGCATCCGCCGCCCGACGCGGGTGCCATCTCCCGGACACGACGCGGCCGACCGACCGCTGTCGGGGTCGGCCGGCCGGCGTCCGGGTCGTCAGGGAATGAGCTGACCCAGGTCCCGGGGCATGACGGACCGGACGTCCTCCCACTCCCCCTGGGTGACGTGCCGGCGCAGGGTGTCCAGCACCACCTGGACCACGCGCTCCGGGCCGCCCTCCACGTCGTACGGGAAGCCCTGGCGGACCTCGTAGAGGAAGTCGTCGCGGTTCAGCTTGATCGGCACGTTCGACGGCTGCCAGCCGTCGAAGTAGATGCCCCGCAGCAACACCGGCAACTGCGCGGCGAACTCCACGCTCTCCTGCACCGGCATCCGGTCACGCAGCAGGTGCAGCACCGTTCGCAGGGCCGCGTACGACTGGTTTCGCTGCTCCTTCGGCCAGCCGTACGCCGCCTCGATGTCCTTCAGGATCAGGTTGGTCTTGTCCAGCGAGCTCTCGAACGCCGAGATCAACTGCTCAGCCATCTGCCCACCCCCGTAGGTCGGTCGTCCAGTTGTCGGTGGCCTTCACCGTCGGTCGTCTTCGCGGCGCGGCGGCCCGGCCGGGCCCCGCCACTGCGAGGTGAGGCCCCCGCGGCCCGACCACGCCCGACCGGGGCGCGGGCCACCGGGTGACCCGACCACGTGCAGCACGCCGCCACGCCGTCGAACCGTCGTGTCCCGAACCGTCATGCTCCGCACCTCCGTACCTGTGTGCGCTGTCGCGCCCGTTCTCCCGCCGACCGGCCACGGCCACGGACACGGACACGGACACGCCCATGCTGCGCCCGGCGAGGGCTACCCCGCCTCACTCTCTCCGGGTGACTTCCCTGCGACGCGACCCCGGGGACCTTAGGGGCACCCGGCCGGGAAGATCAGGGACCCGCAGGGGGCGGGCCGTCGCTCACGGATGCCCCCCGGTCCCTACGCTGTACGACGTGACACTCATCGCGACCGAGTCGCTGACCAAGACGTACGGGGGTCAGGTCACGGCGTTGGCCGACCTGACCGTCGCGGTCGAGCCGGGGATCATCGGGCTGGTCGGCGCGAACGGCGCCGGCAAGTCGACCCTGATCAAAATCCTGCTCGGTCTCCTCGCTCCGACCAGCGGCCGGGCCCTGGTCCTCGGCCTCGACCCCACCACCGACTCCGCCCAGATCCGCGCCCGGGTCGGCTACATGCCCGAACACGACGCCCTGCCACCGGACCTCTCCGCCGCGGAACTGGTCACCCACCTCGGCCGGATCAGCGGTCTGCCGCGTACGGTCGCCCGGGAGCGGGCTTCCGAGGCGCTGCGGCACGTCGGGCTCTACGAGGAGCGCTACCGCCCGGTCGGCGGCTACTCCACCGGCATGAAGCAGCGGGTCAAGCTCGCCCAGGCCCTCGTGCACGACCCCGACCTGCTGCTGCTCGACGAGCCGACCAACGGCCTCGACCCGGCCGGCCGGGACGCGATGCTGGCGCTGGTGCACCGCATCGGCACCGAGTTCGGCATCTCCGTGCTGGTCTGTTCGCACCTGCTGGGCGAGGTGGAACGGATCTGCGACACCCTCGTCGCCATCGACGGCGGGCGGCTGCTGCGCGCCGACCGCATCTCCGCCATGACCTCCGCCACCGACGTGCTCGCCGTCGAGGTCAGCGAGGGCACGGAGGAGCTGGCCACCCGGCTGGCCGCGCTCGGCCTGCCGGTCCGCCGGGACGGCCGGCTGCTGCTGGTCGAGCTCGTCGACGACGCCACCTACGACCTGATCCTCGGCGCGGTCGCCGAGCTGGACCTGCCGCTGCACCGGCTGGACCAGCGCCGGCACCGGGTGGCCGAACTCTTCGCCACGAGGGAGCCCAGCCATGCCTGAGCCGACCGGCGTCATCCACGACATCGGCTACCAGCGTTACACCGGGCCCCGGCTGGGCCGCCGGGCCGTTTTCGGCGCGCTCTACCTGCACGGCCTGCGGACGGCGTTCGGGCTGGGGCGCAGCGCGAAGGCCAAGATCTTCCCCTGGCTGCTGGTCGGCATCGTCACGGCGGTCGCCGCCGCCCTCACCGCCGTCCGCGCCCAGATCGGCGAGGCGGTGATGACGTACGCCCAGTTCGCCGACAACATGAGCTGGCTGGTCATCTTCTTCGTCGCGGTGGTCGCACCCGAACTGGTCTCCCGTGACCTGCGCAGCGGGGTGCTGCCGCTCTACTTCTCCCGGCCGCTGCCGCGCTCGGACTACCCGGTGGCCAAGCTGCTGGCACTGGCGACCGCGCTCTGGTTACTGCTCGGCGGGCCGCAGTTCGTGATGTTCCTGGGTGCCGCCTTCACCAGCGGTGACGGCATGCGCGGAGTCTGGAACGAGCTGCTCGACCTGCTGCCGAGCCTGCTCTACGCCGGGCTGTGGGCGGCGGTCTTCGCCTCGGTCGGCCTGCTGGTCGCCTCCCTCACCGGCAAGCGGGCGTTCGCGGCCGGTGCGGTCGTGGCCGTGTTCCTGATGACCACGCCGATCGTCGGCACCCTGTCGATCATGCCCTCCCGGACGGTCAACGAGCTGGCCTTCCTCGCCTCGCCGTCGACGCTGGTGGGCAGCGTGGGCACCTGGGCGCTGGGTGACCTGCTGGTGTCCGAGGGCCGACGTGATGTCCCGATCGGCGACTTCGGTCCCGTCTACGCGGTCGCCGCCGTGCTGCTCGTGGCCGGCTGCGTCGCCCTGCTGCTGCGTCGATACCGGAAGGTGGCCGCGCGATGACCACGATCAGCGCCGACCAGGCGGTGGGGACACCCACGGCCGTCACCAGCACCCTCGACCTCGCGGGCGTCTCCCGCTGGTACGGCAACGTGGTGGCGGTCAACGACGTCAGCATGAGCCTCGGCCCCGGGGTCACCGGGTTGCTCGGCCCGAACGGCGCGGGCAAGACGACCCTGCTGCACATGATGGCGGGCTTCCTGGCCCCGTCGCGCGGGGTGGTGACGCTGGACGGCCGGCCCACCTGGCGCAACCCCGAGGTCTACCGCCGGCTCGGCCTGGTCAGCGAGCGGGAGGCGGTGCACACCTTCCTCACCGCGTACGAGTTCGTGCTGGCCAGCGCGAAGCTGCACCGGCTGCCGGACCCGGCGGGGGCGGCCCGCCGGGCGATCGCCCAGGTGGAGATGGAGGGCGCGCAGGACCGCCGGATCGGCACGTATTCGAAGGGCATGCGGCAGCGTGCCCGGGTGGCCGCCGCGCTGGTGCACGAGCCACAGGTGCTGCTGCTCGACGAGCCGTTCAACGGGATGGATCCGCGTCAGCGGCTGCACATGATGGAGCTGCTGCACCGCCTCGGCGACGCCGGCCGCACCATTCTGTTCAGCTCGCACATCCTGGAGGAGGTTGAGCAGGTCTCCGGCACCGTCCAGGTCATGGTCGCCGGCCGGCTGGCCGCCTCCGGTGACTTCCGCACCATCCGCCGGCTGATGACCAATCGGCCGCACGTGTTCACTGTGCACTCCACCGACGACCGGGCGCTCGCCGTGGCGCTGATGGCCGAGGCGTCGGTGACGGGTGTCGAGCTTGGTCGCGCCGGGTTGACGGTGCGCGCCGGCGACTACGGCGCGTTCACCCGCGTGCTGCCGAAGATCGCTCTGCGAATGGGCGTCCGGGTGCGACAGCTGGTCCCCGAGGACGAGTCCCTGGAGAGCGTCTTCTCCTACCTGGTGGAGGCCTGAACCCCATGTCTACCGTTTCCTGGATCACCCTGCGCGGGCTGTTCGGGCGTCGCCGCTTCCTCCTGCTGCTGCCGCTGCCGGTGGTGCTGATCGTCCTGGCGGTGCTCTCCCGGTCGCTCGGGGTCACCCCGCGCGAATGGGCCCCACCGGTGCTGGTCGGTCTCGGCCTGGCCGTGGTGCTCCCGGTCGTCGCCCTGATCGTCGGCACCGGCGTGTTGGGCGCCGAGATCGACGACGGCACGGTCGTGCACATCCTGACCAAGCCGCTGCCTCGCTGGCAGATCGTGCTGCCCAAGCTGGCGGTGGCCACCGGCGTCACCGCGGTCACCGTCGCCGTGCCGCTCTACGCCGCCGGCCTGCTGGCCGACTCCGCACGTCTCGGCCTGGCGCTCGCCGCCGCGTCGGCGGTCGGCGCGCTGGCGTACTCGGCGCTGTTCCTGGCGCTCAGCCTGCTCACCCGCCGGCCGGTGCTGCTCGGCCTGGTCTACGTGCTGATCTGGGAGGGGCTGCTCGGCAGCGTCGTCAGCGGCACCAGGGTGCTCTCCATCCAGCAGTACGTGATCACCCTCGCCGACCGGATCACCCCCACGGAGCTGCTGCTGGGCGACGTCTCGGTGCCGGTGGCGGCGGTGATGAGCGCGCTGATCAGCGTGGGCTTCACCGTGCTGGCGATCGACCGGCTCCGCTCGTTCAGCGTGGCCGGCGAGACGAGCTGACCCCGCCCGTCAGGGGCAGCCGCGCCGGTCGCGTGGGCGGATGCCGGGGTTGGTCCCGGCGGCGAGGTCGAGCAGGCGGCGGAGCCGGTACGACAGCACCCCTCCCTCGTCGAGGGGAGCATCAACTCGCCGGGCTCGGCCCCGCCCACGGCGAGCACGAGCACCGGCCCCGCGCCGGGCACGAGCGCCTGCGCCAGCGCCACGTCGGCGCGGGCGTCGGCGGCGCAGGGGCCGGCGGGTGACCCGGGCGACCGCGGGGTCAGCGGAAGCCGCGCGGCTCGGTGCCGTCGCCTCGCGGCGCAGCCGTCCCGGTCGCACCAGCGGGGATGGGCGTCGCCGGGCGGGTCGGCCAACCCGCCGGTCGGGTACCGGTAGACGTGCCCGCAGGGCCGGCCCACCTCGGAGACGCGCGCCACCGGATGGGCCGACCAGCCCAGGATGCCGTGGACGACGCCGAGGTTCAGGTGCGCACCAGCCAGGACACGCTGCGCCAGGCGCGGCGAAAACTCGCCCGGAGCGATCGTGGCGCAAGCCCGCTCCGGCACTCGGATGCGCGACCCCGTCGCCGCCACAGGCCTGTCCCGTGAGTGGATCCGCACCCTCCTGCGTCAGGCCGGCGTCGAGCCCGACTAGTTCACGGAGCCCGGCCGACCGGTCACCGGCCAGAACCCTCCGCCGCGCCGTCGGGGGTGAAGGCGCCGCCACCCGAATCGGAGTCCAGGTAGACATGCTGATGGCCATGGCCGGCGTCAATGTTGACCTGATCGAGCTGGGTGGCCGCGACCGACCAGGCGGCCGCCGCTTGGGCTGCCTGTCGTTTCGCCAGTTCCGTCAGAGCGGCCCGTTGGGCGGGCGGCCCGGTAACAGCGAGGAGATACGACTCGACAGCCAGGGACGCCTGCTCGACGGCGCTGTGCAGTCCCCCGCGCGTCACATTGGTGGCGGTAGTGCCCGACGGAGGATTGGCGAACGGCTCCGCTGCCCGAAGCAAGGTCTGTCGCCACTGGCGGGCCTGTTCGGCACCTGGTTGCCGACTGTCTGACGGGGCCGCCCGGACGGCGCTGAGAATGGGAGAGATTTCCTCACGAAGGCGCCGGGCCGTTGTCGTCAGCTCGGCGATCTGCTGGCCGTCACGCTGCGCCTCGGCCTTGCGCATGTCCGCGACAGCCGATTCGACGCCGTCCGGTCGACCAGCCGTGTAGCCGGTGGCGCCTCCCACGAAGGCGGCCGCGAGCCCGACCGCCGCGACGACGACGGCCAGACGCGCTACCCGGCGGCGGCGCGTGTCAGGCGTCGAGAGCAGGTAGGAGGGCTTGCCGGTACGGCGCGGCACGGCATCTCCTTGGGCCGAGGGAAACTTGTTGGCAGCCTAGCTTTCTCAACTGGCGTTGGTCGATACCCCGCCGCGAGCTGACGCCGCCCACCGTCAACTGCCCCCGTCCAGCAGCACCGGGGGCACCGAGGAACGGTGGCCCTGCGGCATGTCCACGCAGACGTACGCCAGCTCGTGCTCGCGCAGGAAGCCCAGCGTCTCGTCGCGGTTGGCCCCGTCGAACCAGGAGGCGTGCCGGAACTCGTACACCGGCCGCAGGGGCGCGCACCGACGGGCCACCTCCAGCAGGTACTGCTTGTTGTCCCGCTTGATGGTGAACCACGGCGGGAACTGGAACAGCAGCGCGCCCAGCCGGTTCGCTTCGACGAGCGGGTCGAGGGCGGACAGGAACCGGGTCCACACCTCCTCGTACGCCTGGGCGGGCAGGTCGTCGGGGTAGACGTTGCGCTTGTCGGTGTCCGGCCGCAGGTCCTTGTAGAGCGCGGAGACCCGCGTCGGATGCCCGGTCAGCAGGCTGAACGCCTTGACGTTGAAGGTGAACCCGGCCGGGGTGCGCTCGGCCCACAGCCGGGCCGTGCGTTCGGCCGGCGGCGAGTAGTAGGTGGCGTCGACCTCGACCAGGGGAAACTGCTTCGCGTAGTACGACAGCCGCTTCTCCGGGGTGTCCGCCGTCTGCGGGTACCAGCCGGAGTCGAGCAGGGTCCGGTCGGTCCAGGACGCGGTGCCCACCTTGATCTCACCCATGGGTGGAGTGCACCGCGTCCACACCCGACCGGCAACCGAAACGGCCCGCTCAGGCGGCCCGGCGCTCCCGGTTCTGCTTGCACGTGACGCAGGCGGTGGCGGAGGGGAAGATCTCCAGCCGCTCCACCGGGATCGGAGCCGCGCAGCCCTCGCAGAAGCCGTACGTGCCCTCGTCGAGCCGGCTCAGGGCGTGCTCGAACTGCGCCCGGCGGTCGAGGATGGTGCGCAGCAGCGACTGCGCGGTGTCCCGCTCGGCGGTCTTGGTGCCGCTGTCGGCCTGGTCGTCGCCGGCGGTGTCGCCGACCTCCACCAGCCGCAGCACCTGGCTCTGCAGCACCGCCTGCTCGTACTCGGCGGAGAGCTCGTCGTAGCGAGCCCGCAGGGACGCCCGGATCTGGTCGGTGTCCACCTGCGATCGGCCGGTGGCTACCGTGTCGTGGACGAGCATCGCTGCCTGCCTTTCGTCGCCTGGTGCGCCGGGGCGGTCCCCGGCGGGGTCGGTACGGTATGCGGGCGGAGACCACCCGCGCTGCGTGAGGCGACCGATTACCCACGGACCGGAGGGCTCAAACCGCCGGATTTGTCACGCTGCGGCCTCGGGCTCCACGAGCGCGGGGCGGCGGGGGTCGTCGACGCGGACCACCACGTCGGCGAAGCCGGCCGGGGCGACCTCCTCGGCGTACCGGGCGAAGGCCGGCAGGGTCCACCGCAACGCGGGGTCGGTACGCCGGGCCAACGCGTCCGGGGAGAGTTCCAGGTGCACGGTGAGGTCGACGGGGAGCCCGCCGCCGAGCAGGAACGCCCCACTGACCAGGACGACGCCGTCGGGCGGCAGCGTGACGTAGGCGGCCCGGCTGGCCCGGTCGGTGCGCGGGTCCCAGAGGGAGGGCAGGATCCGGCCCGAGCCGCCGGGGCCGGCGGGGTCGAGGACCTCGCGGCGCAGCCCGGGCTCGTCGATCCAGCCCTCGTAGTAGGCGTCGGGATTGGTCCGGCCGTACTCCAGCCGCAACGAGGCCGGGCGGAGGAAGTCCCCGGCCCGCACGTGCAGCACCGGGCGGCCGAGGGCGCGCAGCGGGTCGACCAGCGCGGCGGCCAGGTCGTCCGGGGCCGCCGCCGGGGCCCCGTCCACGGCGACGCGGAGCCGGCCGGGCGGTTCGGCGGCGACGAGCCGCTTGGTCAACTCGGTGACGAGTCGCTCGGGGGAGATCGGTCGCACGCGCATCCGACCATCGTGCCCGGTCGCCGGGCGCGACGCCGGCCGGGCGTGGACTCCGGCCGGACGGGCGGGTTGGTGGATCCCGGCCGGGCCGGTCAGCCGCTGCGGTCGATGGTCACCCGGGCGTCGTCGGCGAGCCGGTAACCGACGCCGTAGACGGTGGTGACCAGTGGGACGTCCACGCCGACCTTGCCGCGTAGCCGGCGCACGTGCACGTCGACGGTGCGGACCCCGGCGTGTTCGTACCCCCAGACCGCGTTGAGCAATTGCAGCCGCGTGAACACCCGCCGCGGATGGGCGACCAGGTGCAGCAGGAGGTCGAACTCCAGCCGGGTCAGGGGCAGCGGCTCGCCGTCGCGCAGCACCGACCGGGACGACGCGAGGATGTGCAGCGCCGGGATGGTCGGGGCCAGGGGCCGGGACGGCGTGCGCCCGGCCGGCACCTGATCGGGCCGGCGCTCGGGGGCGGGGCCGGTGGTGATGATCGCCTCGCCCCGTTCCAGCATCTCCCGGGCCGCGTCGAGCAGGCGGCGGGCCGCCGGGGTCAGGGACTCCTCGGCGACCAGCGGGATGCTGAACGTCACGGTGAGCACCGGCGTGGCGTTGGTGGGCCGGCGCTGGCCGCCGGGGGGCCGACCGGGCACCGCGGGTTGAGACGTATGCCATCCGGCGCGCGGCGATGCGGGGCTGACCGACATGGTCCTCCTTGGCTGGTCCGGGTATCTCCCCACGGCCCGGGATGCCGCTGCATCGATGCTTCCCGGCGCCCCGGTGACGGTCAAGGGGGGGCTACGTTGCATGAATGTGACAATTGACGAACACATCGGAGCCGGATGCTCGCTCTGCGTACGAGGTCTGATGATTACAGCAGAGTCACCATGATCGTGGGATACGGGGGGGTACCTGCGCGACCGGCCCGATGCGGTAGGGCCGCAAGGCGACCGGCCAGGCGGCACGGGCGTCCGACGAGCGGACGCGGCGCACCCCAGAAGCGGGGTACGCCGCGTCACCGCCGACAAGGCGGGCCGCCTCAGCAATGCGGGTCCACGCTGACCCGGGCCTCGTCGGCGAGCCGATAGCCGACGCCGTAGACGGTGGTGACCATCGGGATGGTGCTGCCGAGCTTCGCGCGCAGCCGGCGCACGTGCACGTCGACGGTACGGGCGACGGCGTGCTCGTAGCCCCAGACGTTGCTGAGCAGCTGAGGGCGGGTGAAGACCCGGCGGGGATGCGCGGCCAGGAAGTACAGCAGGTCGAACTCGATGCGGGTCAGCGGGATCACCCGTGCCCCCCGCCGCACCACCCGGGAGGCGGCCAGGATGCGCACCTCGTCGGGGTCCTCAGGCGGCGGCGGGGCGGCGGCGAAGACCCGGGGCGCGGTCGGGCGCGGCCCCGCCGGGTCGGCCGCCGCCGGGCGGAACTCGACCGGGTGGGGCCGGCGCGCCGACGGGGACCAGGGCTTTGCCTCCGTCCGGCCCGGCTGCTCCGCGGAACCGGTCAGCAGCGCCCCCTCCCCCGACTCGGCCAGCTCACCCAGTAGCTCGGCGAGGCGGGCGAGGCGGGGTGTCAGCTGCCCGGGCGCGAGCTCGACGGTGACGGTCAGCGTCGGAGCGGGCCGGGGTGTCCCGGCGACGGGACCCGGACCGCCCGGCCCGCCGGCGTGTGGTCGGGGCGGCACTGGGGGGCCCGCTCGGGCCGGCCCAGCGG
>NZ_SMKJ01000247.1:0-10915 GCF_004348615.1 Micromonospora sp. KC207 | reverse complement strand
ACCCACACCACCGCATCCAAAACGACACCACCAACCACCAAACCCTCGAACACCTCACCAACCTCGCCAGGCGAAGCCACCACCACCCGACCCACCACACCAGACAACACCGACACCACAGCCTCATCACCACCAACCACCAACACAGACCACCCCGACACATCACCCAAAGACACAGACTCCGCCACCCACCGCTCCGCCAAACCCACCACCACGGGCTCCGGTGGGGCAGCGACCTGTCGCAGCTCGAAGTCCCGGACGACGACGAGGAGCCGCCCGTCGTCGTCGAGCAGCCGGACGTCGAAGCGCGTCCGGTCGCCCTCGGTGGGTGCCCCAACCGACGGGGTGACGTACGCCCAGCAGTGGACGGGCAGCGGCGCGTACGGCTCGACCCGGCCGACCGCGTAGGGCAGGTAGAGCAGCTGCCCGGCGTCCGGGGTACCAGCGGCAGCCGAGGTTTCGGCATCGGACGCGCCGGTGACCCCGGTGACCGCCTGGAGGGCGGCGTCGAGCAGCGACGGGTGCAGCCCGAACCGCTCTGTCCCGGCGGCCAGGTCGGCCGGCAGTTCCAGCCGGGCCAACGCCTCACCGGGTCCGTAGCGCAGTTCGCGGATGAGCCGGAACGCCGGTCCGTAGCCGAGTCCGGCCGCGGCGAAGCCGTCGTAGCACTCCCGGCCGTCGCGTACCCGCACGCAGCGGGCCGCGATCGCGGCGGGGTCCATCCGCTCCGGCGTGCCGACCGGTTCGCCGTACTCGACCGTTCCCCGGGAGTACGGTCGGGCCTGCGGGTCCCCAGCGTCGCGTACCTCGAACGCCACCCGGCCGTCCGCCTCGACGCGCAGCGCGACGTCGACCGTCAGTCTGTCGCCGACCACCACCGGACGGACCCACACCACCCCGGTCAGCGCGGTGACCGTCGCGTCCGGCCGGGCCAGCTCGCCGGCCGCGCGGGCCAGCTCCAGGTGCGCCGTGCCGGGCAGGACCCGCTCCCCGCGCACCACGTGGTCGCGGACGTAGAAGTCCTGCGGATCGAGCACCGCCCGCTGGCAGAACCCGTTCAGGTCGGACACGTTGACGTCAAGCATCGGATGGTCGGAGGACATGCCACCGGCCCGGCTGGTCACACCGGCGGGGCCGGCGGGCGCGCCCGGCGTCACGTCGGTGAACCAGTACCGTTCCCGGGCGAACGGGTACGTCGGCAGGCTGACAATCCGTCCGTCACCCCGACGCGCCGCCCGCCAGTCGACCGCCTCCCCCGCCACGAACCGGGCCGCGACCCGGTGCGCCTGGTCCGCGCCGGACGGCTCCTCCACCGCGCCCTCGGCGATCCGCCGCAGCCGGCGTACCGTGTCGTCGTGGTCGGCAGCGACTACCACGGCCCGCGCGGCCATCGCGGTACGCCCGGTCTGCAGGGTGTATGCCACGTCGGCCAGCACCGGCCGCTCGCGCTCCAGATGCTCGGCGAGCCGGCCGGCCATTTCGCGCAGTCGCGCGCCGTCGCGCGCCGAAAGCGGCAACGCGTACGGGCCCGGCACCGGCACCGCCGGCGCCCGCTGGACGTACTCCTCCACCACCACGTGGGTGTTGTTGCCGGACATGCCGAACGAGCTGACCCCGGCCCGGCGGGGCTGCCCGGCCGGCGCCCGCCACGGCTCGACGGCGGTGTTCACCCGGAACGGGGAGCCGTCCAGGTCGAGGTACGGGTTAAGCGTGGTGAAGTTCGGCATGGCCGGAATTTCGCCGTGTCGCATGGAGAGGATCACCTTGATCAGCCCGGCCAGACCGGCGCACGCCTCCAGGTGGCCCAGGTGCGCCTTGGAGGAGCCGATCAGGCAGGAGCCGGCCGAGGGGGGCGGGCCGCCGTACTCGGTCATCGCCTGCCGCAACGCGTTGACCTCGATCGGGTCACCGAGCAGCGTGCCGGTGCCGTGCGCCTCCAGGTAGCCGAGGGTGCGCGGGTCGATTCCGGCATCGGCCCAGGCGTCCAACAGCAGACGGGTCTGCGCCTCCGGGCGGGGAGCGGTCGGGTTGTTGGCCCGGCCTCCGTGGTTGGTCGCCGAACCCTTGATCACCGCGTGCACCCGGTCGCCGTCGCGCAGGGCGGCGTCGAGGGGCTTGAGCAGTAGCGCGGCCACTCCCTCGCCGGGCACGTAGCCGTCGGCGGCGGCGTCGAACGTGTGGCACCGCCCGGTCGGGGACAGCGCCCCGGCCCGCGAGGTGTAGACGTAGTGCAACGGGCTGATCAGCAGGTTCGCGCCGGCCACCAACGCCGTCTCGCACTCGCCCGCGCGCAGTGCCCGCACCGCCAGGTGCAGCGCGGTCAGCGACGACGCGCAGGCGTTGTCCACCGGCAGGCTCGGCCCGTGCAGGTCAAACAGGTACGACAGCCGTCCGCTGAGCGACGACGGCACGCCGGTCACCGCCTGGTAGTCGGTGATCGGGACGCCCGCCCGGATGATCTCGTCCCAGTACTCGTGGAACGACACGCCGAGGTACAGGCCGGTGCGGCTGCCGCGCAGCCGGTCGGCATACCCGGCGTCCTCGGTGGTGCCGTGGACCACCTCGAGCAGGACCCGCAGCTGCGGGTCGAGCCAGATCGCCTCGCGGCGGGAGACGCCGAAGAACGCCGGGTCGAACTTGTCGGCCTCGATGAAGCTGCCCCATCGGGAGTACGTGCGGTTCGGTTCGGCCGGGTCGGCGTCGTACCAGTCCCGCCAGTTCCACCGGTCCGCCGGGATCTCGGTGACCAGGTCGGTGCCGGCGCGCAGTTGCGCCCAAAAGGCCTGTACGTCCGGGGAGCCGGCGAACCGGGCGTCCATGCCGATGACCGCGATGTCCCGCCGCGGGTCGCGGGACGGGTCCAACGCCACCACGGCGGGCGCCGACGCCGCCACGACCGCGGGAGCCGACACCGGCCCGGCGGGAGACTGGATCGGCGCGACGGCGGGAGCCGGCACGGGCGCGGCGGGGACGGACCCCTCGGTGCGGGCCGACATCGGCTCGGCGGCGGGCAGGCGGTGCTCCAGCACGTCGCCGTGCGCGGCCACCAGGGCGGCGGTCAGCTCGTCGATGGTCTGGTGCTCGAAGAAGAGCGTGGGATACAGCTCGATGCCGAGGTCGTTCTCGATCTCGCGGGTCAGTCCGATGAGGGTGCTCGAGTCGGCACCCAGTTGCATGAACGGCACCCGGCGGTCCGGGTTGGCTCCCGCCCCGGCGGCCTGGGTGAGCAGAGCGGCCAGGTACCCGGCGACCCGCTCAGCAAGTCCACCGGCGGCGGGGACGGCGGCTGCCGGACCGACCGTCGGGGCGACGCCCGGGGCCGGCGCGGCGGTGGCAGCCCCGGGATCGGGCTGGGTGACCACGCCCGAACCGACCCGGCGTACGGACAGCCCGCTGACGGCCAGCAGCACGGTGCCGGTGTCGTCGCAGTAGGTCAGGTCCATGCTGATGAGATCGGACCGCTCGCCGGTGATCTCGGCACGGCACCAGCAGTCGTCCGGCAGACCGGTGCCACCACCCCGGACGGCGCGGATCGCCACGGTGACCCAGGTGCTGCCGTCGGTCGGGGTGAGCAGAGCCGGCTCGAGCGCGGCGGCGCCGACGACGAAGCCGCCGTCGAGCAGGGCCGGGTGTACGGCAAGGTCGGTGACGGCGGCGCGGGCCGCCGGGTCGAGCCGCAGCCGACCGAGGGCACCGCCCGTGGTCAGCCACACCCGCTCGACGCTGCGCAGCGCCGGGTCGCGGGCGAGCAGCGGTACCGCCGCGACCTCGCTGGCGGCCCGTTCGGCGGTCGCCGCGGCGAGCAGCGCGGCGAGGTCGACGGGCTTGCCGGGGGCGGTGGGGGTGGTGAACTCCCCGGACACACTGCGCCGCTCGGGCCCGCCGTCCACCGTGTAGACGCTGTCGAAGCGGACCCGGTCGTGGTCGCGTCGGGCCCGGACGGTGACCGTCGCGGACTGCCCGGCGGTGAGCACGACCGGCTCGTGGAAGGCGACGTTGGCCAGATCAGCGCAGGCCCCGCCGGTCGACCTGGCCGCCTGCGCCACCATGGCGCAGTGCGCCATGCCGAGCAGCACCTGCTCGCCGAAGATCACGTGTGCGGCGAGGAACGGCTCGTCGTGCCGCCAGATCCGGCTCACCGGCTCCGGCACCGCCGGCCCGCTCAGGGCCGCGATCCGCTGGGTGACCTCCGCCCGGGTCAGCTCGCCACGGCCGAACGCCTCGAGCAGTTCCCGCACGTCGGAACGGGACGCGGTCACTCCACCGGCCCGGTCTGCAGTGCCGTGGTCGTGGTCGGTGCCCATCGTCCCTTGTCCTTCCACCCGACGAATCCACTGGGGCCGATCAGGCCCGCCGCAGCGGCCGGCGTCAGCGTGCCGGCCTGGATCCGATCGAGAATGTCGTCGAGTTCCGGCTTCCCGTTGCCGGCTTGCAGGTCGACGACCGGTCCCCCGGCCCGGACGTCGGTCACCGGATCGCCGACCCGGTAGTGCCGGCGCGCGAAGCGCGGCGGCGGCAACGGCCGCCGGTGCCCGGCCGGCCCCACGTGCCCGGCCAGCACCAGGTGCGCGTTGGTGCCGCCGAAGCCGAACGCGGAGACAGCGGCCCGGCGCGGCCGACCGGCCTCGTCCGGCCAGGGCAGGGGCCGGGTCACCGGGAAGAACGGCGACTCGGCGAACCGGAACCGGGGGTGCGGCCGGGCACAGTGCAGGGTCGGCGGGATCAGCTCGTGCCGCAGCGCGAGGACCACCTTGATCAGTGCGGCGGCGCCGGCCGCCCGCATCAGGTGCCCGATGTTGGACTTCACCGACCCCACCGCGCACCCCTGCGGGGCCGCGCCGTCCGCGCCGTACACGCTGGTGGCGGCCCGGATCTCGATCGGGTCGCCCAAGAGCGTCCCAGTGCCGTGCGCCTCCAGGTAGGAGATCTCCCCGGCGCGGACAGCGGCCGCGTCCAGCGCCCGACGCAGCACGTCACGCTGCCCGTCGAGGCTGGGCACGGTCAACCCCATCGTCCGTCCGTCGTTGTTGACCGCGCCCCCGAGGATCACCGCCCGGATGTCGTCGCCGTCGCGTACCGCCTCCTCGTACGGTTTGAGCAGCAGCAGGCCCGCGCCCTCGCCGGGCACGATGCCGTCGGCGCTCTCGTCGAAGACACGGCAGGCGCCGCCGGGTGAGAGCACCTCGGCCTTGCTGAAGCCGATGTGCAGGTAGCCGTCGGTGATCAGCTCGACGCCGCCGACGACCGCCAGGTCGCAGTCGCCCGTCCGCAGCGCCTGGCACGCCTGGTGGACCGCGACCAGCGCGGACGAGCAGGCCGTGTCGACGGTCTGGGACGGTCCCCGCAGGTCGAAGAAGTCGGAGACGCGGGCGGCGGCCATGTTCGGGATGGTGTTGACCACCGCCCGGCGCATCAGCCGGCCCGGCAGGCTCTCCAGCCGGCCCTTGAGGTAGTTGCTCTCGCCGCCACCGAGGAACACCCCGGCCCGCGTGCCGGCCAACTCCTCCGGGCGGTAGCCGGCGTCGTGCAGCAACTCCTCGGTCAGCTCGAGCATGACGCGGTGGTGTGGGTCCATGACCAGCGCGTCGTCCTCGTCGATGCCGAACCGGGCCGCGTCGAAGGCGAAGATGTCGCCGTCGAGGAAGCCACCCCACCGGGAGTACGTCCGCCCCTCGGCAGTCCGGTCCGGGCTGTAGAGCGCAGCCACGTCGAACCGGTCGGCGGGCAGTTCCCGGACCAGGTCCCGACCGGCGCGCAGGTGCTCCCAGAAGGCGTTCACCGTCGGGGAGCCGGGGAGCCGGGCGGCGAGCCCGATCACCGCGACACGCTGGTCGGTGGCGCGTCCGGCGCGGGCCGCGTCCGCACGGGCGGGAGTGGGCACCGGCGGAACCCCGACCGGCGACACGGCGACCGCTGGCGTGTCCGGGCCGGTGGGTGCCCCGGCGGCGGGCCACACCGGGACACCGACGGCCGGATCGAGACCGGGGGCTGGGACGGGGACCGGATCGGAGGCCGCGACGGCAGGAACGGACGCGGTTGCGCGGGTCGGGCCGGTGGTGGCCGGTGCGGTACGCACCCTGGCGGCGTGCAGGTGCCGGGCCAGCGCGCGCAGCGTGCCGTACTCGGCCAGCGCGCTCGGTTCCACGGCGGTGGCATACCGCTGCTCGATCCGGTTGAGCACGGTCATCATGAGGATCGAATCGAGGCCGTACGCGCCGAGGTCCTCCTCGGCATCCAGTTCACCGACGGGAATCTTGAGCACCTCGGCGCAGATCTCGGCCAGCGTCGACTCGATCTCCTGCGGGCTGTCGGCCGCGCCGCCCGCCGGGTCCTTGTCGGCCGGCCCGACCGGCGGCGGGACCGGCCCGACCGGCGCGGCGGCACAAAGACCCATCCGCTCCCGCAGGGTGTCCCGCCGGCCGTGCAGCACCCCCACGTACGGCAACCCGTGCGCGAGGGCGGACTCGAAGACGGCCAGCCCGGTCGCGGTCGGGATCGGCAGGGTGCCGGCGGTCCGTTCCAGGTGCGCGGCGGTCCGCTCGTCGACGCCCATCCCCCCGTCGGCCCAGAGACCCCAGCCGATCGAGAGGCTGCGCCCCCGTCGCTCGCCCCGCTCCCGCAGCCGGTCTCGGTGCGCCGCGTACACGTCGAGGAAGCGGTTGGCGTAGGCGTACTCGGCCTGACCCGGGTTGCCCACCGCACCGGCCGCTGACGAGAAGGACACGAACCAGTCGAGTTCGGCGTCGGCGGTGGCCGTGTCGAGCAGTCGGGTGCCGATGACCTTCGGGGCGCACACCGGCCCCCAGGCGTCGTCCCCCTTGGTTACCAGCAGCCCGTCCCGCAGCACCCCGGCGGCGTGCAGAACGCCCCGCAGCGGCGGGTACTTTCGTCCGAAGCGTCCGGCCAGTGCCGCCACCGCCATCCGGTCGGTGACGTCGACGGCCTCGTGGACCACCCGCACCGGCAGGCCGACGAGCCAGTCCCGGGCCGCCGCGTCCGGTGCGGAGCGGCCGGCGACGACCACCGTGCCGGCGCCCCGCTCGGCGAGGTACTCCACGAACAACCGGCCCAGCCCGCCCAGGCCGCCGGTGACCAGGTACGCCCCGTCCGGGCGGACCAGCGGCCGACCGGTGACGGCGGGGGCGGGCAGTTCCCGCCACTCGGCCACCCAGCGGCGACCGCCCCGCCACCGGACCTCCACGTCGGCGCCACCCCGCGCCGCCTCGACGGTCAGCGCGGCGGCGGTGACGGTGCCGTCGGTCTCCAGCGTGGACACCACGAGCCGGGGCTGTTCCAGCCGGGCGGTGCGGGCCAGCGCCGGCAGGCCATTCCCGGCCGGGGAACCCGCCGGGTGGGCGAGCAGCAGCCGCGCGTCCGCGCGGGCGGCGGCGAGCCGCCGGAGCGCGTCGTAGGCCCCACCGGCGTCGACCTCGGTGTACGAAAGGCCGGTGCCGATGGCGGCGGCCCGCAGCTCGGCGTTTGCCTCGACCAGCAGCAGCCGGGCGGCCGGCCCCTCCGACGCGACCTGCGGCAGGGCCGCCTCCCGCCAGTCGGCGGTGAACAGCAACGGCCCGACGCCGCGGTTCGCCGGTCGGTCCGCGACGTCCGCCGGGCTCGTGCCGGCCGGTACCGCCCGAGCGGTGGCGCCGGCCGGGCCGGTGCCGGTGAGCGCTCGCAGGGTCAGCCCGGCGATGCGGACCGCCGGCCGGCCTGCCTCGTCGACGATCAGGACGTCCACCTTGCGCAGCCGGGATCCGCCGGCCGGTGAGGCGTAGGCCCACCCGTTACGCGGCAGCGGCGCGTAACGGACCACCTCGGCCAACGCGAACGGCACGTACGCCTCCGGCACCCCGCCGTTCTCCGCGTCCAGCAGACCCATGGCGGTATGCAGCGCACCGTCGAGCACCGACGGGTGCAGGCCGGCAAGTTCGGCGTCGGAACAGCCCGCCGGCAGTTCCCAGCGGGCCAGCGCGCCCCCGGTGCCCCGGTACAGCTCACGGACGGCGCGGAAGGTCGGCCCGTACCCGAACCCGGCCGCGGCGAGCAGCCGGTAGCAGTCGTCACCCGGCACCGGTCCGGCCAGTCCGGCCCGGATCGCCGCGACGTCCAGCGGGGTGGCCGGCGCGGGCGGCTCCCCGCCGAGCAGGACTCGGCCCTGCGCGTACCGGACCGGTTCGCCGTCGGCGCCGGCAAGCTCGAAGCGGGCCCCACCGTCGGCGAGTGTGAGCGCGAGGTGCACCCGCAGCGGCGCGTCGACCCGCACCGGCTGTGCCCAGAGGACATCGCGGAGCCCGGTCACCGGGGCTTCCCCGGTCAGCTCCGCCGCCGCCCGCGCCATCTCCAGCACGGCCACCCCGGGCAGGGTCGGCCGGCCGGCAATCACGTGGTCGCGCAGGACCGACTCGGCACCGGACAGCAGGGTGGTGAACCGGGTCAGCGCCAGGGTGGAGGTGTTCGCGCCGAGCAGCGGATGAGGCCGGTCCTCACCCACCGGGCCCGGGGCGGGGGCGGAACCGGTCGGGCTGCCGGGGCCCGCGTCGGCCTGCCGGGGGAACCAGTAGCGCCCGGTGGCGAACGGGTACGTCGGCAGCGGCACGGTCCGGCCGGCGTCGTGTCCCGGAACAGTTGTCCAGTCGACGTCCACGCCGGCCACCCACAGCCGGGCGAGCTGGTCCCAGTTCCCGCAGGAGGTCAGCGCGCGCAGGTACTCCGCGCCGGCCGGACCGCGCACTAGGTCGCGGGCCACCTCACCGTCACGGACGGCGCCGTGGTGCACCCCGTCGGTTTCGCCGGCCAGGTAGGCGTCGAGCCGGTCCGCGAGTTCCGCCACGTTGGACACGACCAGCGCGAGGCGTTCCGCCATCGGCTCGCGCCCGACCCGCAGTGTGTGGGCGACGTCGACCAGCCGCAGCGCCGCGCCGGTGCCGTCGGCACCACCACCCGCCGGGCCGGAGCCGTCCGGACCGATGGCCGGGCCGGCGGTCGTGGCCGGGCCGGCGACGGCGAGCTGGCGCAGGGTGACGTCGGCGGAAAGTTCGTCGGCGTACCGGGTGACGCCGGCCGCCTCGGCGAGCCGACCGGCGAGGGTGGCCAGACCGATCACGTCGAGTCCCTGTTCGGCGAGGGGCTCGTCGGGGTCGAGGCGGCAGGCCGGTACGCCGAGCACCGCGCCAGCCAGCGCCGCCACCTCGGCCAGCCGGTCCGTGTCGCCACCATCGGCCGGTCCGGCGATCGGCACGGTCGCCCCGGTGTCGCCACCGGTGGACGCGCCCCGCAGGTACCCGGCCAGTCGCCCGGCATACGCGCGCAGCCGGTCATGGGTACGGGCGGACAACACGACCAGCTGCGGCCCGGTGGGCTCGGGTGTCGGCGCGGGTTGCGGGTACTCCTCGACCACGACGTGCGCGTTCGCGCCACCGGCGCCGAACGAGCTGATGCCGGCCCGACGCGGGACAGTGACGTGCCCGCCGTCGACCGGCACCCGGGGCTGCGCCCAGGCGGCCCGCTCCCCTTGCAGGTAGAACGGGGTGGCGGCCAGGTCGAGGTTCGGGTTGACCGGGTCGCAGTGCAGGGTTGGCGCCAGCGTGCGGTGCCGCATCTGGAGCAGCACCTTGGTCAGGCCGGCGATGCCCGCCGCCGCCTCCAGGTGCCCGATATTGGACTTCACCGATCCGAGCGCGCAGAACTGCCGGTCGGTGGTGCCCTCGCGGAACGCGGTGGTCAGGCCCGCGACCTCGATCGGGTCGCCCAGGTCCGTCCCAGTGCCGTGCGCCTCGATGTAGCTGACGGTGCGGGGGTCCACACCCCCGGCGGCCTGGGCGCGGGCCACGACGGCTGCCTGCGCGGCGGGGTTCGGCACGGTGTAACCGGTGGTGTAGCCGCCGTGGTTGACGGCGGTGCCCTTGATGACGCCGTACACGTGGTCCCGGTCGCGCAGCGCGGCGTCGAGGGGCTTGAGCAGGACCGCGCCGACTCCCTCGCCGGGCACGAAGCCGTCCCCGCCGGCGCCGAAGCTGCGACACCGGCCGGTCGGCGAGAGCATCCGCGCCTGGGACAGCGTCACGTACCGGGCGGGGTGCAGGTAGAGGTTGACCCCTCCGGCCAGAGCCAGGTCGCACTCGCCCGAGCGCAGGCTGTCGCAGGCGAGGTGCAGCGCGGTCAGCGACGACGAGCAGGCGGTGTCCACGGGCATGCTGGGGCCGCTCAGGTCGAGCAGGTAGGACACCCGGTTGGCCAACGACCACGGGGTGGTCTGCGGGTTGATCGGGTTGCCCCGGGCCCACTCGTGCGGCCCCCAGAGCAGGTACGTGTAGCTGGTGACACCGGCGAAGACGCCCACCGAGCGGGCCTGGGTACGCAGCCGCCGGCGCGGGTAGCCGGCCGACTCGAACGCCGCCCAGGCCACCTGGAGGAAGAGGCGCTCCTGGGGGTCCATCACCTCGGCCTCGCGCGGCGAGATGCCGAACAGCAGGGGGTCGAACTGGTCGATGCCGTCGAGGAAGGCACCCCAGCGCGAGTACGACCGGCCCTCGGCCGCGCGTTCCCGGTCCGGGTCGTAGAACCCGTCGGTGTCCCAGCGGTCGGCCGGGATCTCCGTGACGCAGTCGTCGCCGGACACCAGCCGGCGCCAGAAGGCGTCGACGTCCTCCGCGCCCGGGTAGCGACCGCTGAGGCCGATCACCGCGATGTCCGCCACCGCCTCCGGCGAGGTGACGACGGCGTGCGGGACGCAGGCGGCGCCCGGCCCGGTCCGCGTGGCCCGGTCGGTGCGGCTGCTGGCCGCCGCCACGCCGGACCCCGCCGTCGCGGCCGGGGCCGATGCGGCAGCCTGGCCGGTCACCGGCTCCGCCATCGGGGCCGGCTCCGCCGCCGCGACCGGGGCGGAGGCCGCCGGAGCGGAGACGGGTGGCACGGG
>NZ_SMKJ01000246.1:0-10953 GCF_004348615.1 Micromonospora sp. KC207 | reverse complement strand
CCCCTGGCGCTAAGCCACCTCGCTCGCGGGGCGGCGGTGTCCCGGACGGACTTGATGATCGTGACCAGGCGGTCCACGTCGGCGGACGAGAAGATCGATTCCAGGTCCGGCGCGATGTCGCTGAACGGGGATTCGTAGAGCCGCACGGGCTCCATGACGCCGTTACGGGTCAGGTGGGCGACGATCAGGTCGATGAAACTGATCTGGTTCGCGGTGAGGGTGCGACCGGCCAGGAACTCGCTGAACGCCTCGTTGGCCGCCTCCCGGTCGAGCCCGACCAGCGAGCGGATGAAGAGCCCGAGCCCGTCGGACGAGCGGCGGGCCCGGTCGATGTCCTCGGGGCCGCCACCGCTGGCCGCGAGCATCCGCTCCAGCTCGTCGAGATCGCGCTCGGGCTTCCGCCGCGCCGTCACGACCAGCACCCCGCGTGATGCGCCTCTGCGAGGACCGGCACCGGCCGTTCCGGCAGGTAGGGCACCCGCGCCACGCCGATGGCCCGGCATGTTCCTGCCTGTTCGGACAGGTCTTCGGCGGGCCGAGGTGGTCGAGCGGGGTCGCGCCGCGACGGTGCCTGAACGGCCAGAGCCGGCGCAGCAGACCGGGATGCGTCGGGTTCTTCGCATGCCGAGCCATGAATCCCGGACGCGGCGGAGATCCGCTGGTACCAGTCCGAGGTCATCCCCGGCATCCTCCAGACCGAGCCCTACATCCGGGCGATCATCGAAGGGGACGACGTAGAGCAGCAGACCGCAGTGCGCCGCGAACGACAAAAGGTCATCGATCGCCCGGACGGGCCGGAGCTGAACTTCATCCTCAGCGAGTCGGCGTTGCGGCGTAACCTCGGCGACCGGGCGGCAATGCGGGAGACGTTCACGGACGCGGATTACCTCGACAGCCCCGAGGCGCTCCGGTCCTACAATCGGCTCTGGGGTCGTCTCCAGGCTGCGGCCCTGGGGCCGGCGGAGTCCCGACGGCTCATCCGGCGGATCGCAGACGAGATCAAGTAGAGGCTGACATGTCGAACCCGGACCTCACCGGCGCGGTGTGGCGCAAGTCCACCCGCAGCGACTCCAACGGCGGCGCGTGCGTCGAGGTGGCGGACCTCCGCGACGGGGTCGCCGTTCGGGACAGCAAGGACAAGTCCGGCCCCATCTTGTCCTTCGACGGCCAGGGCTGGCGCACGTTCATCGACTTCCTGAAGAGCAACTAGCTGTTGCGGGCCATGAGGTTGTCGACTCCTCGGGTTTGACTTAGAGCGTGCTCTAACTTCTACTCTGCTGACGTGGCAGAGGGCGAGGCAGGGCTCACCGTCGCGCAGATGACCGCGGCGACCGGAGTGTCGGGGCACACTCTGCGCTACTACGAGCGTGCGGAGTTGATCCGACCGGTGGCGCGGAACTCCGGGAATCAGCGCCGGTACTCGTCGGCGGACGTGGAATGGGTGAAGTTCCTGCTCCGGCTACGGGAGACGGGCATGCCGATCGCGCAGATGCGCGAGTATGCGCAGCTCCGGGAGCGCGGTTCGGTCACGACCGAGCCGCGTCTGCGCTTGCTCGAAGCACATCAGGCGGGCCTGCGCAAGCAGATCGCCCGGCTTCGCGCCCACGAGAAGGCGTTGGCCGGGAAGATAGCGACCTACCTGGATGACCTCGCGGCGCTCCAATCACAGCAGCAGAAGGGATCTGAAGATGGCTGAGAGGAAAGAACGGCAGGAAGGGTTCGAGCGGGGCAAGGCGGTGCTCGACGCGGTCGACGGGGCCGCCGGCGCAAAGGTCATCGACGCGCTCGGCGACATCTCACCGGAACTCGGCCACCAGGTCGTCGCCTGGGGCTTCGGCGAGATCTACTCCCGCCCTGGCCTCGAGCCACGAGACCGGCAGCTCGTCACCCTCGGGATGCTTACCGCACTCGGCGGATGCGAACCGCAGCTAGACGTCCACATCAACGCCGCGCTCAACGTCGGCCTCACCCCGCAGCAGATCATCGAAGCGTTCCTGCACTCGGCCGTCTACTGCGGGTTCCCGCGCGCTCTCAACGCCACGTTCACCGCGAAGAAGGTCTTCGCCGAACGCGGGCTCCTGCCGGTCACATAGCCGCTGGGCCGCTTTACCCGGTACGGATGTTGGCCAGTGTCTGCATGGCGTCGTGTTCGCGGTCTGCCAGGTCGGAAAGGACGGCCGAGGCGTCGGCCAGGTGGCGGTGGTCGGTGGTTTCTGCGGCGGCCGCGAGATGGCGGGAGACTTCCGTCCACAGCGGAGCTATCTCGCGGTACATCTGATGACCGCGACGGAGGTTGTCGTCGTCGACGATGGTGCAGCATTCGGCGAGGAAGTCGCGGTACATGGCGCGGAACAGGGCGCCGCCGGTTCCGCCGCGTTCCATTAGCGAGGCGGCCAGGGCGAGGTCGTGGCGCGGGTCGGCGCTGCGGGCGAGCCACTTCGGCACCTGCCCGGCGGCCTTGCGGATGCCGCGGTGGCCGAGGTTGGCGATGGGCGGGTTCAGGAAGTCGTGCGCGTTGCTGCGGATGGCCGCACCGACGACCTCGCCCAGCTTCGGCCGGTCCCCACCGCAGGCGAGGGTGTAGGAGAGGTTCCGGGCCGTCATCGGCCCGCGAACGTTTCGGGCCAGTTCCAGGCTCGCGCGGGTGGTCGTCACGGCGCCGCCCTGCTGGGCGGTGTCGACCAGGTAGGCGTGGGTGTCGTCGTAGCCGTACATCGCGACGACGTGGCCGCCGAAGTGGACCTTCACGGTGAAGTAGTCCAGGTGGTAGGAGTCGAGCTGCAGCCCGACCGGCCGGCCGGCGTCGATGGCGGCGGCGACGTTGTGCCAGGCCTTGCGCACCGACGTGGTCTCCTCGACGCGCATCGTCAGGCCCAGCCGGGCGGCCAGGGTCCGGGTGATGGTCATCGGCTTGGTCCGGCCACCGAGGAACGGAAAGTCCATGTTCTTGGCGTCCCAGTAGACGAAGCCGAGGCCTTCGCCGAGGCCGAACCGCATGGGCTCGGACAGGTCGATGCCCTCGTGGCGGAGCAGGACACCGAGCGCGGTGGTCTCGCAGTGCTGCCCGCCGGCGCAGGACACGTTCTCGATGATCATTTGGCCTCGTGGTCTGTGGGTGGGGATGACCGCCCCGGCTCGGAGCGGATCGGCCAGGCGATCTCCGTGCGGTACGCCCGCGTCGGCACGCCGGGGCGGGGCGGGAACAGGTACCGCTCCTCGGCGGGCCCGTCCAGCACCCGGTCGTGGTCGGCTGTCCAGCGGCCCAGCGCCTCGGCCAGCCCGGTCAGCGAGGTGTGCACCAGCACCCGCGCGATGGGCTGGGCGTCGCGCCACCGCTCGGTCAACCCCACCTCCAACTCCCGTGGCCGCCGGATCGGCCCCCGCCCGCACGAACTGATCGACGGTGTGATTGTCGGACGTAAAGTCTTGGGGTTGCTCACTGACCCCAGTGGGGGTATAAGTGACGTACCCCGTTCATAACCCCCATGTGTGGAGGGTCTTGATGCCGAAGATCAACGTCTATCTGCCCGACGAGCTGGCCGAGGCAGTCAAGGAAACCGGTGTGCCGGTATCGGCGATCTGCCAACGCGCCCTGGAGCAGGCGGTGCGCCGGGTCACCGCCGTCCGGCAGACCGCCCTGGGGCAACTCACCCGTGACGATCTGGATGAACGGTTCCCTCACTTCACCGGGCGGGCCCGGGCGGTGCTCGCGCTGGCGATCGAGCGCGCCGGCACGGCGTCGGCGCCGTCGGTGGGTACCGGTCATCTACTCGCCGGAATCGTCGGTGAAGGCAGCAACCTGGCCCTTCACGTCCTGCGGGCCATCGAGATCGACCAGGCGCACGTGCTGCGTGACCTGCAGCGGCATCCCGGCGTGGAGCCGGGCGGAGCATCCGAAGACGGGTCGGTGCATTTCAGTACCGCAGCCGCCGGCGCGCTGGAGCTGGCGGTGACCGAGGCGACCTCACTCGGGCACAACTACATCGGCTGTGAACACCTGCTGCTGGGCCTGGTCGCCGAGCCGGACGGTGTCGCCGGACAGGTGCTGCGCTCGTTGGGAGCCGACCCTCGGCTGACCCGCCGCGCCGTGGCCGCGGCGCTTGCCGGCTACGTGCACCTGCGTGCCCAGACACCGCCGCAACCCTCCGCCGAACCGGTGCAGGCGCTCGCAGCGGCGATGCAGCAGCATCTGCAGCCGCTGATCGCCCGGATCGAACGGCTGGAGCAGCAGTTGAGTCTTCCCGATCCGTCGCGATGACCACGCCTACGGAGGGCATGCCACGAACGTCGCGCGCTGCCGGTGGGCAGAAGCCAACGGAAAGGACGTATGCCGTGGCACCCCGGGTGTTGCTCGTGGCCACCAAGGACATTCACGCCTACGGGCAGCGCGACGCTGAGCCGACCGTGTTCACCGGTGCGCAGCTTCTCACCGGCATTCCGACGACGCAGTTGAGCGCTGAGGTGACCGTCGAGGACGTCACGACGGAGCCAAGTTGGGACATGTCGCCGGCCACGATGCTGGCGCTCGCGCGGCGGGTACGCGCCGCGATCCTGGACGACGGCTACGACGGCGTCGTCGTCACCCATGGCATCGACACCATGGAGGAGACGGCGTTCCTGGCCGATCTGCTCGCCGGAGCCGCCGCCACGCGGGCCGGCATCGTGTTCACCGGCGCGACACGGCGCGCCGACGAGCTGTCCGCCGACGGGCCTCGCAACCTCGCCAGCGCGATCGCCGCCGCCTGCGATCCGGCGCTGCACCGAGCCGGAGCCGTGCTCTGCCTCAACGACGAACTGCACGCCGCCCGCTGGGCCACCAACGTCAACGCCGGCGTGACCGCGTTCTCCTCCGCCCCGTTCCCGCCCCTGGCCCACGTGGTGGCAAACCGTGTGGTGCCCGTTGCCGCACCGCCGCCGCGACCGCCCGACCCCGTGGGCCAACCAGCATCCGACGTCGCGCTCATCAAGACCTATCCCGGGATGGAATCCACGCTGCTCACCGCGGCCGTGGACGCCGGCGCGGCCGGCATCGTGCTGGAAGGGACCGGCGTGGGCAATGTGCCGACCAGCCTGTTCGCCACCATCAGTGACCTCACGGAGTGGGGCATCCCGGTGGTCGTCGCCTCCCGCTGCCACACCACCACCAACCCGTCCCTGCCGGACCCGGCATACGTCAACGGCCTGGCCATGACGGTCGGGGCCATCAGCGCCCGCGGCCTCAGTGCCTCCAAAGCAAGAGCGGCATTGATGGTCGCCCTCGGCACGGGCAGCGCCGCGCGGGCCCGACAGTGGCTCGCCCAGCTCTGAGCCAACGCGCGCACGGACCTCCTGCTGTGGCGGGTGCCCGCTGCGGTGCGGTCGGAGCCGGCTCACCCGATGGCAGCGTGCTCAACCGCCCAGCCGCGTCAACAGGGGCCCCCTCCTCTACAGAATGCGTTAACAGGGGGCCCTCCTTGCACACCTCAGCGCAGCGAGGCGCGGGCGGAGAAGGCGATGCTGGCCAGGAGGAAGCCGCCGTTGACCACGGTGAACGCCACCATCACCCAGAGGGTGAGGGCCGGGGCGAACGCCAGCACCACGGCCGCCACGAAGATCACCGCGCCGTAGTCGCGGACCAGCTTCACCAGCCGCACCGGCAGCGACGTCGAGGTGACCATGCTGGCCGCGTTCGGGCCGGACTGCATCACCGACGTCACCAGGTTGACCATCCAGGTGCCCGCGAAGAGCGCGACCAGCCAGCTCGGCGTCCCCGGACGCTGCGCCACGGCCGTGGCGGACAGCGCGGCCACCAGGGCGATCTGGGCGGCCACGTCGCAGAGCACGTCCACCCGGGCGCCCGCCGCGCTGCCCTGCCCGGTCACCCGGGCGAGCTGCCCGTCGGCGCAGTCCAGGGAGTACGCGACCTGCCAGCCGACCAGCGCGGCCAGCCCCACCACCCACGCCGGTACGTTGCCGGCGGCGACCCGGTCGGCCAGCGCCACCACGGTCACCGACGTGGCCAGGCCCAGCACCAGGTTGGCGATGGTCAGCGCCGTGGGACGCAGCCCGAGTCGCTGGGCGACCAGCGCGAACACCGCGCCCAGCCACTGGCTGATCGACTCGCTGAACAGGCCACCGCCCCGGTTGACCCGGTGGAAGTCGGCTACGGAGGGGCGGGACGGCTCAGCCAAGGTCGCGGAGTGCACCGGCGTAGTCTGCCAGCCGCTCCCGCGTCTCGGAAGCCGACATCGCCAGGTGCTCCAGGATGGTGTACCGGTCGGGCCGGGTGGCCGGCGCGAACTGCACCGCCTCGACGAACTGGTCGTCGGTCAGTTCGACCTCGGCCGGGAGCCGGGGCAGGTTGTGCCGGGCCAGGCAGGCCGACATCTCCGCGAGACGCCGCCCGTCGCCGCGCAGGAACGTGCAGAACAGCGCGCCGAGGCCGGCCAGCTCGCCGTGCGAGGCGGTGCCGGGGAAGAGGGCGTCGACCGCGTGCATGATCTCGTGGCAGCCGCCGCTGGACGGGCGGGAGGTGCCGCACACCGCCATCGCCAGGCCGCTGGAGATCAACGCCTCGGCCAGCACGATGACGAACGCGTCGTCGGTCATGTCGCCGGGGTGGGCGAGGACCGCCTCGGCCCCCATCCGGGCCAGCGACGCGGCCAGGCCGTCGACGGGCTCCCCGCGTACCCGGCGGGCCAGCTCCCAGTCTGCCAGCGCGCTGATGTTGCTCACCACGTCGCCGATGCCGGCCCTGTTGTGCCGCTCCGGCCCGGCCTCCACGAAGTCGAGGTCCACGATGACGGCGATCGGGATGTGCACCCCGTAGGAGCCCTTGATCCCGCCGGTGATCAGCGAGGCCACCGGGGAGGCGATGCCGTCGTTGGCCAGGCTCGTCGCCACGGTCACCATCGGCAGGCCGCGCCGCGTGGCCGCGTACTTGGCCACGTCGATGGTCTTGCCGCCGCCGATGCCCACCACCGCGTCGTACGACCGGGCGCGCAACTTCCCGCCCAGGTCGTCGGCCGCGTCGAGGGTGCCGCCGGCCACGGTGAACACGTCCGCCGAGCGCAGCGACGGGCGGATCAGCTCGGCGATCTGCCCGCCCTGCCCCGGCCCGACCACCACGGCGACGTCGCCGCCGGAGGAGATCCGCCCGTCGGCCAGGATCGTGGCCAGGTCCGCCACCGCGCCCCGCCGCACGTCGATGTGCAGCGGGGTGAGGATCGTGCGGGCTAGTAGCGGCACGCGATCTCCCGCGCCCGGGCCAGGTCGTCGTGGTTGTCGACCTCCACCCAGGAGACGTCGCCGATCGGCGCCGCCCGCACCTCGCCGCCGCGCTCGGCGAACTCCTGGTAGCCGTCCTCGTAGTAGAGGTTCGGGTCCCGCCGCCAGGTCGCCTCCAGGGCGTCGGCGAGCGCGTCGGCCACCTGCGGCTCGATCAGCGTCGCGCCGATGTACTCCCCGTACGCCTCACCCGGGTCCATCAGCTTGGTGATCCGGGTGAGCTGGCCGGCGGCGTCGAAGGTGGTCTTCATCTCCTCCTCGGCCAGCGGCTTGAGCGTGTCCACGGCGAGCAGGATGCCCGGCCCGCGCTGGGCCAGCAGGGTCCGCTCCACGCTCACCGGGTGCACGGTGTCGCCGTTGACCAGCAGCACGCCCCGGGCGAAGTGTTCCCGGGCCAGCCAGAGCGAGTACGCGTTGTTCCACTCCTCGGCCCTGTCGTTGGGCACGAGGGTGATCGTGACGCCGTGGCGCTTCTCCAGCTCCGCCTGGCGGGTCACGACCGCGTCGGCGGCGTACCCGACGACGATCACCACGTCGGTGAGGCCGACCTCGGCGAGGTTGCGCAGCGCGATGTCCAGGATGGTGGTGTCACCGTCCACCGGCACCAGCGCCTTGGGCAGGGTGTCGGTGTACGGACGCAGTCGGCGCCCCGCACCGGCCGCGAGGACCATCCCGATCATGCGACCGCCTCCTTGGTACGTCTCCGGAGCACGTCTCCGGGTCACCGGTGGAGGATAGCGCCGGGGCCGACCGCGCCCGCCGTCAACCGGCGCGTCAGCCCGGCGGCACCGCACCGCGCCTCGGCGTCAGCCCGGCAGCGCGGCCAGGTCCGCCAGCATGGTCAGCCGCTCCTCGGCGGTCAGCACCTCGTACGGGCCGGCCGCCCGGCGGTCCGTCTCCAGCCCGATGGCCAGCCGTTCCGGGCCGGCCGGCAGCTCGCCGACGCTCAGGGCGGTGTGCCCCGCCGCCGTCCACGCCGCCGCGTGCGCGTCGGCCCGGTGGTAGCGCAGCGTGCCCAGCCGGTTGAGCAGCAGCACCCCCGGCGCGGTGCCGTCCGGCTCGTACGGGGGTGCCGTCACCGCGAACGCGTCGCCCAGCACGTCGGTCCCCTCCTCGGCGCTGACCAGCGCGTACGCCAGCAGCCCGCCGAGTGTCTCGACCAGCCGGAGCACCCGGTCGTCGTGCCCGGACCACAGCTCCTCGGTCACCTCGGCGTGCACCTGGTACAGCTCGGCCAGGAAGGCGAGGCCGCGTTCCGTGGCGCAGATGCAGCCGTCGGGGCGGCGGTGCAGCATGCCGTACGCGACCTGCTTGTCCAGCGCCCGCTGGCAGGAGGCCGGGTCGCGGTACCGGGTCACCGCGGCGAAGCCCGCCGGGTCGACCGTCCCGCCCGGCGCGGCCAGCCGGGTGCGGAACTCGACCAGGAAACCCGTGGCCGCCGGCCCGCCGTACCGCTGGCTCAGCTCCGCGCCACCTCCGTCCCGACCGGCGAGGATGCCGGCGACGAAGACCCGGTCGACCGCCGGGGCGACCAGCCCGGCGAACCGGTGCGACGGAAGCTCGACGTCCTCGCTCACAGACCGATCGAGCGCAGCGCCGCGAAGGCGGCCCGCTGCGGGGACCGGCGCGGGACGAAGAGGCGGCCGTTGTCGTCGACGATCAACGCGTCGGCGCAGCGGAGAGGCTCGGTGGGCACGTCAACGACAGTAGCGAGCCGGGACCGTCAGGGCGATGCCCCGTCCGGCCCCGGCTCGCTGCCGTCGTGATCTGGGCTAAGGGCCGACGAAGATCGCCTTCGTCCGCCAGTCGACCCCGCCCTGGGCAGGGCCGCTGCGCACCGTCCAGCTACCCGAGGGCGCGCCGTTGATCCAGTTGGCCGACGACAGGGTGCCGAGGTTGCGGCTGACCATGTAGATCCGGGATCCGGCGACGAAGACCCCGCCGGAGTCGGCGAAGCCGGTCGCCCCGGCCACGGTGAACTTGTCCGCCCCGACGGTGCCGCTGTCCGGGTTGAACCAGCGCCAGAAGAGGCCGTTCTGCCCGGTCAGGGTGTAGTAGAGCCGGCCGTTGGTGTAGAACATGCCGGTCATGTTGGCGATCTCCGGGTAGAAGCTCACCGTGTTGCCGGCGTACGTCTGGCCCTCCGGCCCGGAACCGGTCACCACCGTGTCCCACAGCGCGTCGTGGTACGGGTCGACCCGCGTCGGCTTGCCGAAGGTGGTGCCGTCGAACGTGCGCCGCCACAGCGCGCCGCTCATCCCGTAGAACAGGGTGCCGCCGGCCCAGAAGGCGCTCTTCGCCGTCGACCAGGTGGTGCCGTCGGGGTTGGCGACCGGCGTGGCCGCGCCCACCGCGCTCGTCCCGTCGTACGACCGGCGCTGCACCGCGTTTACCGAGCCGCTGCTGAACCCGGCCTGGTAGACCCTGCCCGGCAGGGTGGCGGTGGCGGTGGAGTGCGGGGCGGCCGCGCCGCTGAGCGGGAAGAACGCGATCCGCTCCCGGCGGTACTGGAAGTTGCCGATCCAGTCCTGGTCCGAGCCGAGCCAGATGCCCTGCGGGGTGACCAGCAGCTCTGCCACGCCGTAGCCGCGCGGGTGCCGGCCCGGGTTCCACGACAGCGGCAGGCCGTTGAGCGGGTCGAGGGCGGCGATGCTGGGCCGGGCCACCGCGCCCGGGTACGCCGAGTTCGTGGCGGAGGTGTTGTTCAGCCAGCGGAAGTGACCGCCGACGTAGACGGCCTGCTCGGTGATGCCCACGGAGAGGAACGTGTCCCCGCCGGTGTAGGCGACCCAGGTCGGCTGGACGGTGGTGCCGGTGGACGACGTCTCCCAGCGGGCCGCGGCGTCGCACAGCGTCCCTGCGTACGCTGTGCCCGTGGTGACGATGACGAAGTAGCTGCCGTTGGGGGAGAAGCTCACGTCCCGCACGTACGAGTCGAACGACTTCCAGGCGCAGCGCGGCTCGTACCGGTTGGTGTTCCAGGACGACATGGTCGCGGCGGAGGCGCCCAGGGTGAGCCGGACCACCTGGTCGTGCAGCGCCCCGTTGGCCTTCTTGAAGTTGCCGATCACCACGAGCTGGGTGCCGTCCGGCGAGACGGCCATCTTCTCGGCCCCGACGCCGGCGCTCGCGCCGCTGATCCCGTCGTAGTTGTGGTGCTCGGTCAGCGACGTGGTGAGGTAGCTGTCCACCACGCCGGTGACGGCGTCGAGCGAGGCGAGGCCGTTGCGCGGCTGCGTGGCGGCGGTGGTGAAGATGCCGCCCACGAACAGCCGGCTGCCGACCTTGGCGATGTCGTTGACCAGGCCGTTGAAGGCCAGGTTGGGGAAGCTGTTGACCACGCTGCCGTCGGCCAGGTTGAGCAGGGCCAGCTTGCGGCGGCTGGTGCCGTTGACGGTGTTGAACTTGCCGGCGAGGTAGACGGTGCCGGCCGTCGGGCCGGCGAGGATGTCGTAGACCTCGCTGTCGACCACCGGGGCGAACGCGGTGTCCACCTGGCCGGTGGCCTTGTCGAAGGCCAGCACGTACTTGCGGGCGATCGTGACGTCCGAGTTGCGGTTCTGCACCCCGGTGAACGAGCCGCCGACGACGACCTTGCTGCCGGCGTCGTGGATGGCGAAGACGGTGCCGTCCACGATGTCCGGGGTGAGGGAGGAGGGAACCGTGCCGACCACGGTGGTGTGGTTG
>NZ_SMKJ01000245.1:0-10965 GCF_004348615.1 Micromonospora sp. KC207 | reverse complement strand
GTCCGGAACGGGGCGACGGGAAGGAGACGGTGTCCGGGTGAGCGCGACGACGGGCGGCCGACCGGGGGTGGCAGTGGACCGGAGGTGGCCGTGGTGACGGGCGCGACACCGGCCGCCGGACGGCACGGCACCGTGGTGCTCCTGCTCGCCTCCAGCACCGGCGGCGTCGGTCAGCACGTCCGTTCCGTCGCCCGGGGCCTCGCCGCGGCGGGCGCGACCGTGCTGGTTTGCGGGCCCGCCGCCACCGAGGAGCAGTTCGACTTCACCGGGGTGGGCGCCCGTTTCCAGCCGGTCGAGATCCCGGCCAGCCCCACCCCCGCCGACGCCCGGGCGGTCGCCGCGCTGCGCCGCGCGCTGGCCGCCGAACCGGTCGCCGTCGTGCACGCGCACGGGCTGCGCGCCGGACTCGTCGCCGTCCTCGCCCGGCCGGCCGCCCCACTTGTGGTCACCTGGCACAACGCGGTGCTCGCCCGGGGGTTGCGCGGCGCGCTGTCCCGGGTGGCCGAACGGGTCGTCGCCCGGGGTGTCCGGGTCGCCCTCGGCGCCAGCGCCGACCTCGTCGAGCGGGCCGTCGCGCTCGGTGCCGCCGAGGCCCGGCTCGCCCCGGTCGCCGCGCCGGCGCTGCCCGCGCCTCGCCGCCGCCGGGCCGCCGTCCGCGCCGAGTTCGGGGTCGCCGCCGGCCAGCCGCTGATCCTCTCCGTCGGCCGGCTGCACCCCCAGAAGCGGTACGACGTGCTGGTCGACGCCGCCGCCCGGTGGCGTGGCCGTACCCCTGCGCCGGTCGTGGTGATCGCCGGGAGCGGGCCGGCGTACCTTCCCCTCGCCGCGCGGATCTCCGCCGCCCGTGCCCCGGTCACTCTGCTCGGGCACCGCACCGATGTGGCCGACCTGCTCGCCGGGGCCGACCTGGCCGTGGTGACCAGCGACTGGGAGGCCCGCCAGCTGTTCGCGCAGGAGGCGCTGCGGGCCGGCGTACCGCTGGTGGCGACCGCCGTCGGCGGCCTGCCGGAGCTGGTCGGCGACGCCGCCGTGCTGGTGAGCGCGGGCGACGTGGACGCGGTCGACGCGGCCGTGCGCGAGCTGCTCGACGACCCCGACCGGCGGGCCGCGCTGGGCCGCTCCGGCGCCGCGCGGGCGGCGACCTGGCCCACCGAGGCGGACACCGTCGCCGAGCTGGCCGCCCTCTACGCGACGCTGGCCGGCGACGCCCCCGGCC
This sequence comes from Micromonospora sp. KC207, assembly GCF_004348615.1. Classification (NCBI taxonomy): domain Bacteria; kingdom Bacillati; phylum Actinomycetota; class Actinomycetes; order Micromonosporales; family Micromonosporaceae; genus Micromonospora; species Micromonospora sp. KC207. Next base: position 9,749 of record NZ_SMKJ01000245.1, on the reverse strand, counting down.
CGGCGGCCCCGGACGCCGACGCCCCGTCGACGGGACGCCGGTGATGCTGCGCGGACTGAAGCCGGTGCTGCTGCGCAGACTGCCGCCGGTTGTGCTGACCCTGCTGGTCGTGGTGCTCGGGGTGACCGCTCTCGCCGCCCGGCCCGCCACCGAGGCGCCCCGGCGCACCGCCGACTTCGTGGTGCTCGCCGGGGTGGCCGGCCTGCGCTGGGACGACGTCGACCCGCAGACCACCCCGACGCTGTGGCGGATGGCCCAGCAGGGCTCGATCGGCTCCCTGTCGGTGCGCTCCGCGCACCGGCCCACCTGCCCCGTCGACGGCTGGCTGACCCTGGGCGCCGGCAACTTCGCCGCCTGGAACGGCAGCCGGGTCGGCGGCGGGTGCCCGCCGGCGGGGGTGACCGTCGAGCAGCCCGACGGCATCGGCGCGAACCTTCCCGACCAGGAGGGCGTCGTGCTGCACAACCAGCAGCGCTTGCCCTGGGGCGCGGTGCCCGGCTCGTTGGCGGAGTCGGTGCGCTGCTCGGTCGCCGTCGGTCCCGGCGCGGCGGTGGCCGCCGCCCGCCCGTTCGGCCGGGTCGACCGGTACGCCGCGGCGCTGCCCGACGACCCGGCTCCGCTGCTCGGCTCCTGCGTGCTGAGCATCGTCGACCTCGGCACCGTCACCGGCGCCGACCGGGCGGCCCGGGCCGAGCAGGCCCGCCGGGCCGACGCCGACCTGGCCCGGGTCCTCGCCGCCCGGCCGCCGCGTTCCCTGGTGCTGGTGGCCGGGATCGCCGACACCGGCCTGCCGTCCCGGCTGCACGTCGCCGTCGCCGACGGTCCGGGCTGGGAACGGGGCTGGCTCACCTCGCCGACCACCGGCCGGGAGGGCTACCTGCAACTGGTCGACCTCGCGCCGACCGCGCTCGCCGCGCTCGGCCGGCCGATGCCCGAACGGCTGTTCCTCGGCCGGTCCGCCGTCTCCGTCGGCGGTCGCCCGGCGGACCTGCCCACCGCGATCGCCGCGCCGGCCGACGCCGACCGGGAGGCCGCCGCCCAGCGCCGGGTCGCCGGCTGGTTCTTCGCGCTGCTCGCCGGCGCGCAGGTGCTGCTCGCCGTGGCGGTGCTGCCGCTGCTGCGCCGTGCCCGCCGACACGCCGGGCCGGTCGGTCCGGCCCCGGTGCCCCGGCGGGTGGTGGCGACGGTCGAGTTGCTGCTGGTCGCCGCCGCCCTCGCGATCCCGGCGGCCCTGCTGGCCGACGCGGTGCCCTGGTGGCGCGGCGACCACGCCGGCTGGTGGTTCGCGGCGGTGACCGTCCTGCTGGTGGTGGGCGCGACCGCCGTCGTCCGATTCGCTCCCGGGCACGACTCGACGCTCGGGCCGCTCGGCGCGGTCGCCGGCCTGGCCACCATCGTGGTCGCCGCGGACGTGCTCACCGGGGCCCGGTTGCAGCTCAACGGCGTGGCCGGCTACTCGGCCCTGGAGGGCGGCCGGTTCTTCGGGTTGGGCACCGTCGGGCTCGGCGTGTTCGTCGCCGGGTCGCTGCTGTGCGCCGGCTGGCTGGCCCAGCGGGCGCCCCGCCGGTGGCGGCCCATGGTGGTGGTCGCCGCCGGAGGGGCCGCCGTGGTGGTGGTCGGCAGCCCGTACCTCGGCGCGGACTCGATCGGCGCGATCGCGCTGACCGCCGGGGTGAGCGTGGCCGCCGCGATCAGCACCGGCGGCTGGCTGACGGTCAGCCGGCTGCTCTGGGCGGCGATGGCGGGGCTGGCGGTCACGATCGGCTTCGCGGTGGTCGACCTGCGCCGGCCGGCCACCGAGCGGGGCAGCCTCGGCCGGTTCCTGGCCGCCCTCGGCGACGGCACCGGCGGGCTGACCGTGCACCGGTCCAGCACGGCCAACTTCGAGACCCTGATCAACAGTCCACTCACGGTGCTGGCCCTGGCCGGTGCCCTGCTGGTCTGGTTCGCGCTGCTCCAGCCGTGGGGCGGGCTGATGCGGCTGTTCGGCATCTACCCGGCGATGCGGGCCTCGATGGCCGGCACGGCGGTGGCCGCCGGTATCGGGGGGGTGCTCGGCGGCTCCGCGCTCGACGTCGCCGGTGCCGCCGGTGCGCTGGTGGTGCCGATGGCGGCGCTCGCCGCGCTGCGGGTGCTCGACCATTCCACCGACCGGACCCAGCCGGGCGACGGCGGTCCCGCCAATGGCCGGATCGGTCTCGGCGGTGTCGGCCCGGCGGGCGGCCCGGCCGCGCCGGAGGGGGCACCCGACCGGGCCGCCCGCACGTCGACCGGGGTCGCGACGGCCTGATCCGGTACCCCGCCCCGGCCCGGCGACCTCGGGTGCGGCCTGCGGACCCGGCCGGGGGAGGTGTTACCGTGGAGTCCCGTGGATCGCGTGATCACTTTGCTGATCGGCACGGCGGTCTGCACGACCGCGACGGACGACACGGGAGCAGGCGTTGGCCCCTTCAGCACGGACGACCAGGCACATTTTCGTCACCGGGGGCGTCGCCTCCTCGTTGGGTAAGGGCCTCACCGCCTCCAGCCTCGGCAACCTGCTCTCGGCCCGGGGGCTGCGCGTGGCGATGCAGAAGCTGGACCCGTACCTCAACGTCGACCCGGGGACGATGAACCCGTTCCAGCACGGTGAGGTCTTCATCACCGAGGACGGTGCCGAGACGGACCTCGACGTCGGGCACTACGAGCGTTTCCTCGACCGGGACCTGTCCGGCAAGGCGAACGTCACCACCGGCCAGATCTACTCGGACGTGATCGCCAAGGAGCGGCGCGGCGAGTACCTGGGCGACACGGTCCAGGTGATCCCGCACATCACCAACGAGATCAAGGCCCGCATCCTCGGCATGGCCGACCCGGACGTCGAGGGCCAGGTCCCGGACGTGGTGATCACCGAGGTCGGCGGCACCGTCGGCGACATCGAGTCGCTGCCGTTCCTGGAGGCGATCCGCCAGGTCCGCCACGACCTCGGCCGGGACAACTGCTTCTACCTGCACGTCTCGCTGGTGCCGTACCTGGCCCCGTCGGGCGAGCTGAAGACCAAGCCCACCCAGCACTCCGTGGCGCAGCTACGCAGCATCGGCATCCAGCCCGACGCGTTGGTGCTGCGCTGCGACCGGGAGATCCCGGAGAAGGTCAAAATCAAGCTCTCGCTCTACTGCGACGTGGACACCGAGGCGGTCGTCGCCGCCCCGGACGCGCCGAGCATCTACGACATCCCGAAGGTGCTGCACCGCGAGGGACTCGACGCGTACGTGGTGCGCCGCCTCGGCCTGTCGTTCCGCGACGTGGACTGGGCGAGCTGGGATGACCTGCTCGACCGGGTGCACCAGCCCCGGCACACCGTCACCGTGGCGGTGGTCGGCAAGTACGTCGACCTGCCCGACGCGTACCTGTCGGTAAGCGAGGCGATCCGGGCCGCCGGGTTCGGCCACCTGTCCCGGGTGCAGCTGCGTTGGGTGCCCAGCGACGACTGCGTCACCCCGGCCGGCGCGGCGGCGGCTCTGGCCGGCGTGGACGGCATCGTCATCCCCGGCGGCTTCGGCGTACGCGGCATCGAGGGCAAGATCGGCACCGCCCGGTACGCCCGGGAGAACGGCGTCCCGCTGCTCGGCCTCTGCCTCGGCCTGCAGTGCATGACCATCGAGGTGGCCCGGCACCTGGCCGGCCTGGACGGGGCGAACTCTCTGGAGTTCGACGAGGAGGCCACCCACCCGGTCATCGCCACCATGGCCGACCAGGAGGACATCGTCGCCGGCAGGGGTGACCTGGGCGGCACCATGCGGCTGGGCGCGTACCCGGCGCGGCTGGCCGAGGGGTCGATCGTGGCCGAGGCGTACGGCGTCACCGAGGTCAGCGAGCGGCACCGGCACCGGTACGAGGTGAACAACGCCTACCGCGAGCAGCTCACCAAGGCGGGGCTGCACATCTCGGGCACCTCCCCGGACGGCCGGCTGGTCGAGTTCGTCGAGCTGGACCGCGGCCTGCACCCGTTCTTCGTGGCCACCCAGGCGCACCCCGAGCTGAAGAGCCGCCCGACCCGGCCGCATCCGCTGTTCGCGGCGTTCGTGAAGGCCGCCGTGGCGTACTCCGAGGCCGACCAGCTCCCGGTCGACCTGGACTCCGTCGGCGTGCCGGCAGAGGCGTCGCGCCGGGCCGACCGCAACGGTGGCGCTGCCGCCGGGCGCAAGACGGCGGCGGCGTCGTGAGGGCGGTCGCGCACCGCTACGAGGTGACCGAGCGGCGGGAACGCTACGCCGGGTCGATCTTCTCCGTGGTCACCGACGAGGTGACCATGCCCGGCGGTGCCACCGCCACCCGCGACTACGTCCGGCACGTCGGCGCGGTCGCCGTCGTGGCCCTCGACGACGCCGGCCAGGTGGTGCTCATCCGGCAGTACCGGCACCCGGTGGGCCGGCACCTGTGGGAACTGCCCGCCGGCCTGATGGACGTCTCCGGCGAGGACCTGGTCGCCGCGGCGGCCAGGGAACTGGCCGAGGAGGCCGACCTCACCGCCGGCACCATCGACGTGCTGGTCGACCTGCACAGCTCGCCCGGCTTCTCCGACGAGGTCGTCCGGGTGTTCCTGGCCCGGGACCTCGCCGACGTGCCCGCCGGTCAGCGCCACGAGCGCAGCGAGGAGGAGGCCGACCTCCAGGTCGTGCGGCTCGATCTCGACGCGGCGGTGCGGATGGTGCTGTCCGGTGAGATCACCAACGCCTCCGCCGTCGCCGGGCTGCTCGCCGCCGCCCGGGCCCGGGACGTCGGCTGGTCGGCGCTGCGCCGCCAGGACGCGCCGCTGTGCCGCTGAGCTGCGACGGTTGGTGCCCCGGCGCGGGCCCGCGTGCACCGGCAGACTAGGCGACGACGAAGGGGCCGTGCGGCGAACCGCACGGCCCCTGACGGACAGGCCGGAGATTAGTCGCGCAGCGGGCGGCCCTGCCCGTCGACGCCGCCGTTGACCAGGATCAGGATGCCGTCGATGACGCCCCAGATGCCGCCGAGGCCGCAGGTCACCACGGTCACCACGAGTTGGAGCACGCCGGTCTTGGTATCGCCCATGTAGAACCGCCCGACGCCGAAGCCGCCGAGGAGGATGCCGAGTACACCCGCGACGACCTTGCTCTTGTCGGAGACGCCCTGCGGATACTGCTGGTGAGGAGTGGTCATGGGGCGACACCATAGTGATCGACTCGCGCCTTGTCCGCAGCGGCACCCCACCGGTGGGACGATGGGAGGCGAATACTGTCGGAACGGCTGATCCGCTCTCCGCCGCTGGCCCGGTCCACGCCTGACACATCGTCAGCGCCGCCGGGCACCGGATGGCACTGTGTCGGCGCCGCGAGACGGACGGCCCGCCTAGACTGCCGCCGGCGGGACCGGTGGACGGCGGCGGCAATGGGGCCTTCGCGCACCGGGCGGTCGGGGCGCAACGGCCCCGGAAAGAGGTGTCTGCATCGTGAAGGTCGGAATCCCTCGCGAGGTCAAGAACCACGAGTACCGCGTGGCGATCACGCCCGCAGGCGTCAACGAGTTCACCCGCAGCGGCCACCACGTCTTCGTCGAGTCCGGCGCAGGCGTCGGATCGAGCATCGCCGACGAGGAGTTCGCCGCGGCCGGCGCGAAGATCCTGGCCACCGCCGACGAGGTGTGGGACACCGCCGAGCTGGTGCTCAAGGTCAAGGAGCCGGTCGCCGAGGAGTACCACCGCATGCGCACCGGGCAGGTGCTCTTCACCTACCTGCACCTGGCCGCGTCCAAGGCGTGCACCGACGCGCTGGTCGAACGGGGCGTCACCGGCATCGCGTACGAGACGGTGGAGCTGCCCGACCGGTCGCTGCCGCTGCTCGCCCCGATGTCCGAGGTGGCCGGCCGGCTCGCCCCGCAGGTCGGCGCGTACCACCTACAGCGCTCCGGCGGCGGGCGCGGCGTCCTGATGGGCGGCGTCTCCGGCGTGTACGCGGCGAAGACCGTGGTCATCGGCGCGGGCGTGTCCGGCATGAACGCCGCCGCGATCGCGCTCGGCCTGCAGGCCGAGGTGCTGCTGCTGGACAAGAACGTGGCCCGGCTGCGCCAGGCCGACGCCATCTACCGGGGTCACCTGCAGACGGTCGCCTCCAACGCGTACGAGATCGAGCGGGCCGTGCTCGACGCGGACCTGGTCATCGGCGCGGTCCTCGTCCCCGGCGCGAAGGCCCCGACCCTGATCTCCAACGAGCTGGTGTCCCGGATGAAGCCGGGCAGCGTACTCGTCGACATCTCCATCGACCAGGGCGGCTGCTTCGAGGACTCCCGGCCCACCACCCACGCCGAGCCGACGTACCAGGTGCACGACTCGATCTTCTACTGCGTGGCGAACATGCCCGGCGCGGTGCCGCACACCAGCACGTACGCCCTGACCAACGTGACCCTGCCGTACGCCCTGGAGCTGGCCAACCAGGGCTGGCGCGAGGCGCTGCGCCGCGACCCGGCCCTGGCGCTGGGCCTGAACACCCACGACGGGCAGGTCGTCTACGGGCCGGTCGCCGAGGCGCACGGCATGCCGACCCTGCCGCTGGCCGAGGTGCTGGCCTGACCGAACAGCGGCGCACCGGGGCACCGGACGCAGCCGGCGCGCAACCCGCGCCGGCCCTGCGCCGCGCCGTGCGCGGCTACCTCGACCACCTCACCGTCGAGCGTGGCCTGTCCGCGAACACCCTCGCCTCGTACCGCCGGGACTTGGAGCGCTACCTCGCCACCCTCACCGATGCCGGCATCGGCGACCTGGCCTCGGTCGGAGCCGGCGTCGTCGAGGCGCACCTGGCCCGGCTGCGCGCCGGAGACGACGGCCACCCGCCCCTGGCGGTCTCCTCCGCCGCCCGGGCGGCGTCGGCCGTGCGCGGGCTGCACCGCTTCGCCCTGCGCGAGGGGCTGGCGGGGACCGACCCGAGCCGCGACGTCCACCCGCCCGCCCCGCCGCGCCGGCTGCCGCGGGCGCTCGCCGTCGACCAGGTGGTGCGGCTGCTGGAGACCGCCGGCCCGGTGACTGCCGCCGGCGACGGCGCGCCGCTCGCGCTGCGTGACCGGGCGCTGCTGGAGTTCCTGTACGGCACCGGCGCGCGGATCTCCGAGGCCGTCGGCGCGGCGATCGACGACCTCGACGGCCTCGACACCGGCGAGGCGACGGTGCTGCTGCGCGGCAAGGGCGGCCGGTCCCGCCTCGTGCCGGTCGGCGGGTACGCCGCCGAGGCCCTGCGGGCCTGGCTGGTGCGCGGCCGGCCCGCCCTGGTGGCCGCCGGCCGGGGCACCCCGGCGGTGTTCGTCAACGTGCGCGGGGGCACGCTGACCAGGCAGGGGGCCTGGACCATCCTGCGGCGGGCCGCCGAGCGGGCCGGGCTGCCGGTGGACGGCGCGAACGCGGTCTCCCCACACACCCTGCGCCACTCGTTCGCCACCCACCTGCTCGACGGCGGCGCCGACGTGCGGGTGGTGCAGGAACTGCTCGGCCACGCCTCGGTGACCACGACCCAGGTGTACACGTTGGTCACCGTGGAGCGGCTGCGCGAGGTGTACGCCACCGCCCACCCGCGCGCCCGCGGCTGACCGTGCGTGACGAGCTGCCCAGTCGTCCCGCCGGCGCCGACCGGTCCGGGCCGACACGCCGTACCGGTGCCGAACGCCCTGCTGGCCGGTGGCGTACAGTCGGCATGGCGCGGACCTTGCGGGGCGACAGGACCGGGGTGCGCAGCGGCGCCGCGAGGGACGTCGGACGGCTCCGACGCCGGGTGGTCGTCGGGAGGGGGCAACGAGGACATGGCTGGCAACGGTGACCGTGCCGAGACCTGGACGTCGGAGCTCCGCGAGCAGCAGGCCACGCTCGGCGCGGACCTCGGGCCGGCGGACCCGGCGGCCTACACGATGCGCAAGCCGATTCCCGAGCCGATGCCCACCGACCGGCACGGGCCGGCCCGGATCATCGCGATGGCCAACCAGAAGGGCGGCGTCGGCAAGACCACCACCACGATCAACCTGGGCGCGGCGCTCGCCGAGTACGGGCGCAAGGTGCTGCTGGTCGACTTCGACCCGCAGGGCGCCCTCTCCGTGGGCCTCGGCGTCAACCCGCACAACCTCGACCTGTCGGTCTACAACCTGCTCATGCAGGACGATGTCACCGCCGAGGACGTCCTGATCAAGACGGACGTGGCGGGGCTGCACCTGCTGCCGGCCAACATCGACCTCTCCGCCGCCGAGATACAGCTCGTCAACGAGGTCGCCCGCGAAATGGCCCTGGCCCGGGTGCTCAGGTCGATCCGCAAGGAGTACGACTACATCCTCATCGACTGCCAGCCCTCCCTCGGTCTGCTGGCGATCAACGCGCTGACCGTCGCGCACGGCGTGCTCATCCCCCTGGAGTGCGAGTTCTTCAGCCTACGGGGCGTGGCCCTGCTGCTGGACACGATCGACAAGGTGCGCGAGCGGCTCAACTTCGACCTGGAGCTCGAGGGTATCCTCGCCACCATGTACGACAGCCGCACCACCCACTGCCGTCAGGTGCTTCAGCGGGTGGTCGAGGCGTTCGGCGACAAGGTCTACCAGACGGTGATCACCAAGACGGTGAAGTTCCCCGAGTCCACCGTCGCCGGCGCGCCCATCACCACCCTCGACCCGGCCTCGTCCGGCGCCCGCAACTACCGACAGCTCGCCCGCGAGGTGATCGCCGCGCAGGCGGAGCGGTAGGCCGGGTGCCCCGTCGCCAGCGCGTACGTCCCTGCCCGGGGCCGTACCTTGCCGTCGCGGTGCCCGGAGCGTGGACTACGGTCGTCCGGTGACCGCGCCGCCCCTCGACCCGCCCGCCGTGCCCGCGCCCGGCGTGGCCGGTGACGGCCGGGGTGCGGCGGCCGGCGACGGCGCGGGCGGGGAGTCCACCGGATTCACCGTCCGGCTGGACAACTTCACCGGCCCGTTCGACCTGCTGTTGCAGCTCATCAGCAAGCACAAGCTGGACGTCACCGAGGTGGCCCTGCACCGGGTCACCGACGAGTTCATCGCCTACCTGCGGGCCATGGGCGACCAGTGGGACCTGGACGAGACCAGCGAGTTCCTGCTGGTCGCCGCCACCCTGCTCGACCTGAAGGCGGCCCGGCTGCTGCCTGCCGCCGAGGTCGAGGACGAGGAGGACCTGGCGCTGCTGGAGGCGCGGGACCTGCTGTTCGCCCGGCTGTTGCAGTACAAGGCGTTCAAGGAGGCCGCAGCGCACATCGCCGAGTTGGAGGCGGTCGGCGGTCGGCGTTACCCCAGGGCGGTCACCCTGGAGGCCCGGTACGCCGAGGCGCTGCCCGACCTGGTGCTCGGCATCGGCCCCGAGCGGCTGCTCAAGCTGGCGATCAGGGCGATGACGCCGAAGCCGGTGCCCGAGGTCTCCATCGCGCACGTGCACCTGGTCCGGGTCAGCGTCCGCGAGCACGCCGCGATCATCGCCGAGCGGCTGCGCCGGGCCGGCATCGCCACGTTCTCCCTGCTCTGCGCTGACTGCGAGGCCACCCTGGAGGTGGTGGCCCGGTTCCTCGCGCTGCTGGAGCTGTACCGGGAGGGTCTCGTGTCCTTCCTGCAGGAGCAGGCCCTGGAGGAGCTCACCGTCCGCTGGACCGGCCCCGCCGACGGCGGCACCGACCTGCACGTCGACGAGTACGCCGGCTCCGCGCCCGAGCCGGGCACCGCGGAAGCCGGCTCGGGTCCTGGAGAGGCGGGCCGGGGCGAGCCGGGGGCCGGTGGTG
>NZ_SMKJ01000244.1:0-11027 GCF_004348615.1 Micromonospora sp. KC207 | reverse complement strand
CCACCAGGCCGGCGCGGATCTCCTCCCCGCCGCCGGTCACCACCCCGGTCACCCGCCCGCGGCGGCGGTCGAACACCACCCCGCCCACCGACACCCCGTACCGCGTCCGGGCCGTGGCCAGGTCGGCGACCGCGTGACGCAGCGCCAGCTCGACGACGGCGCGCCGGCAGCCGAGCGCGACCAGCTCCTCGTCGCCCGGAACACGCCCCGGGGGGGACGGGGGCATGGCCGCGGTCAGGTCGAGCAGCACCGCGCCGGCCGCGCACGCCAGGTCCAGCACGTGCGGGGCCCGCGTGCGCAGGGTGGCGACGCCGCAGGAGGTCAGGGTGTGCGAGTGGGCGCGCTGTGCGACGGTGCCACCGGTCCATGTCGCCGCCTGCGGCCCGACCGGCCCGTCCCGCACCGGGCCTCCACGTTCCAGTACCAGGACCCGCTGGCCGTTCTGGGCCATGGCGAGCGCGGTGGCGAGCCCCGCCAGGCTGCCGCCCACCACGACGACGTCGATCATCCTGCCCCTTCCGCTGGCGTACGTGTCCGGCCGTCGGTCACCGCTCGTGGCGGCGTCCCCGGACGAAGAAGACCCGCCGTACGTCGGTCGCGCTGCGCGGCGGCACCGGGTCCGGCCACCTGCCGTAGTCGGCGTCGGGCTCGCCCGGCTGGATCGCCTCGGCGAGGACGCCGTGTCGCGCGAACAACTCCTCGGGCTCGTCGGTGCCGAACAGCCACGGGCATCCCCAGCTGGCGAAGACATCCAGCAGCCCCCGCATGTTCGGCAGGGTCAGCGCGGCCCGGTTCACCACGTCGGCGGCGATCAGACTGCCGTCGGCGCTCACCCCGCGCACGGCGTCGAGGACGCGGTGCACGTCGGGCTCGGGAAGGTAGTAGAGCAGGCCCTCCAGCAGCCAGATCGACGGCTCGTCCGGCCGGTACCCGGCTGCGGTGAGCTGCGCGGTCCAGGTGCCGTCGCGCAGGTCCACGCCGACGGGCCGCACGTCGGCCGAAGGCCGCGTCTCGCCCAGCACCGCCCGTTTGGCGGCCAGCACCACCGGCCGGTCGACGTCGAAGAACCGTACCGGGCGGGGCCAGTCGAGGCGGAAGGCGCGGGCGTCCATGCCGCACGGGGCGACGACCACCTGGTCGATGTCGGACTCGGCCACCGCCGAGATCAGCAGGTCGTCGAAGAAGCGGGTGCGGATCGCGTTGTAGTCCGGCGTGCTGGGCAACGTCCGGGCCCGCCCGGCCGGGAAGGTCACCTCACGGATCTGCGCGAGCAGCTCGGGCCCGACCTCGCCGGCGAACGCCTCGGCGTACGGATCCGTGTAGAGGCGGTCCGGTCGTCGCGTCTCGGCCGCACGCAGCGCCGCCGTCAACAGGGCCGTCCGTTCGATGGCACCGAGTTCAGACATGGCTCTCCTCGTCGATGTGCTCGGCACTGCCCACCAATGCCTGCCAGGTCGGCGGATCCAGGTACCAGACGCGGTCCTTCACCTGCGCCGGTCGCACGCCGGCACGTACCCGTTCGTGCCAGTCGCGCAGGAACGCCTCGCCGTCGAGGCGTCGGACCACCGGCGTGCCGAGTCGGCCCGCCGCCCGCGCGGCGCGGTACCCGCCGGACTCGCGGGACAGCACGGCGTCGAGCCGGCCCGCCAGGTCGTCGCCCTCGGTCCGGGTCCACGGCAGGTCCGTAGCGATCGCGAACTCGTAGCGACCCCCGTCGGCGGGGGCGTGGCAGGCCGCGTTGCGGGCCTCCAGGCCCCCGCCGTCGAGGGCGGCGGCGATCGCCCGGATCACCTGCGACTCGCGCAGGCGCTCGCCGTGCCGGTCCACCACCGTGTCGCGCCCGGCGTAGGCGACCCGGGGGGCGCCGTTGGCGAAGTCGACCACCCGCACGACGTCCCCGACGGAGTATCGGTACAACCCGCCCACGTGGCTGAAGACGACGTGGTACTCGCGCCCCGGTTCGAGTTCGTGCGGACGCAGCGTCTCGGCATCGGGGGTCACCGGCGTGTCGGCGTCCAGGAACTCGTACGCGGCGGCGGTCACCACGAGACCGCCCGCGCTGCCGTGCCGGTCCAGGGCCACCCCGACGGGCCCCTCGGAGGCGGCGACGGGCGCGGGGAGCACGGTCACCCCGACGCCGAACTCCTCGCGCAGGCGGGGCAGGTAGAGGCCGGCGAGGCCGGTGGTCCAGCAGAACAGAGCCTTCATCCGGGGCCAGACGTGGGCGGGGCGGACCACCGGGAAGCGGCTCGCCAGCTCGTCCAGCTCGCGGGCCCGCGCCGGGTTGCCCGGCCCGTACGGGCGACCGCCGAGCGTCCCGTCGTGGATCTCCCGGACGATGTCGGACCACCACATCCGCAGCTGGTACGGCAGCGCGGCGACCATCGCCGGGTTGATCCCGATCACGCACCGCACGTCGGCCCCCTCGACGGCGCGGCGCAGGCGCAGGTAGACCTTGTCCAGGTGGTCGGCCGGGTCGGCGAACGACGGAGTGCTCGCCCAAGGCGCGGCCGTGCCCGGCTCGGCCGACATCGGCTCGCCGAACACGGTGCCGAAGTCGACCTGGCTCGCGCCCAGGTGCGGGTGGCCCGCGGCGGTGGTGGCGACCACCGGCCGGGGGTCGTGCTTCAGGTTGAGCACGGTGTCTCGCCGGTCGATCAGCTCGGGAAAGTGCTCGGCCATCGGCGCCCACGCCGCGTAGAAGAACGGGAAGAAGCTGGTGCGCATGAAGCGGGCGGTGATCGGCACCTTCTTGTGCGCGCCAGTGCTTCCGCTGCTGGTGAAGTACAGGACAGGGTCGTCGCTGCTGAGCACCCGCCGCTCGCCCGCCGCCCCCCGCTCGATCCACGGTTCGAGCCCGGCGTAGTCGCGGATCGGCACCGCGCGGCGGTACTCGTCGAGAGTGCGGATCCGGGCGAAGTCGTGGGCCCGACCGAACGCGGTGTCGGCGTTGTGCGCGAGCAGGTCGGCGAGGACGAGCCGCTGGTGCTCGGCCGTGTCGCGCTGGGCGGCCAGCAGGCGGTCGCGCTCGGCGAACACCCGTTCCCGGTAGCGGCGCACGGTCTGGGCGGGCACCGAACTCTCAGGCGAGGACACTGGCCAGTTCCTCCCTGACCCGGCGCACGGTCGCGGGCAGATCGCCGCCCTCGTCGACCGTGCGCACCGGCAGGTGGCTCACCTCGTCGAGCATCACCTTGCGCAGATCGCCCTGGTAGGTCGCGAAGGTCGGCCACGCCGCGTCTGCGCCGTAGTGTTCGAGCCGGTTGGCCCGGGCACCGAAGCCGCTGCGCTGCCACGCGGTCCCGGCCGACACGTCCAGGTAGACCACCGCTTCGGGCTGCGGAAAGGTGCGCCACCAGCGGAACATCGGATTGTCGGTACCCAGGGCCAGCCGGCACTTCGCCAGAATCTTGTAGTAGTACGAGTCGATCACCAGGGGCCGCCCCCGCGCGGCGACCACCCGGTCGCGTAGGTGCAGCACGGCGAGCTGGAGCATGCCGACCATGAATTCGGCGGAATACGCCGTACCGAGCGCCGGCAGAACGTCGCTGACCAACTGGTGACGCATCCGCGAGACAAGGAGGTGTTCGGCCGACAGCTTGTCGTCGTCGACCGAAACCACCTCCCATGGCGACGACGTCGACAACGCCGACATGACCGACGACTTGCCGGCGTAGTCGGGACCAAGCAGGACTACGAATCTTTCGGCGGCTTTCTCCGCGGTTCTGCTCACGTGAAACCCTCACAACCGGGCGACGGGCGGTTTTCTAGCTGCCCAGCCGGACTGCACCGGCGGACATTCGTTCGCTTTATCATGCGTAGATCAGCTTAGGTAAATCAGAAACTGCAAGGTTCTCCCAACGTGCTCATGACGAATCGTCGGAGGCTCGTCCGGGGCCGTGGCGGGCGCTGTTCCCGTTCAGCCACGCAGTTGTGCCTGTAACGTCGGCAGGTCCAGCAGGCCCCACTGCTCGACGATCCGGCCGCGCGCCACCCGGCGCACCCGCACCTCGGCGAACTCGACCGTCCGGCCGGTCGGCGGCGCGCCCATGAAGGGGCCGTCGTTTGTCCCGCGGGTCAGGAAGTTCATCACGAACAGGTCACCCTCGGCGACGACGTTGAGCAGCTCGATGCGCCCGTCCGAGAAGCCGGTGAAGAAGCCCTGGGTGCGCTGCCGGTAGACGTCGATCCCGCTGGTCGCGCCATTCGGCTCGTGCGCGACGTAGGCGGCGGCGTCGTGCAGGGCCACCAGCCCGTCGAGGTCGTGCGCGTTGGCCAGGCGCTCGTACTCGCACGCGAGCCGGTGCAGAGCCCGCTCGCGGCCCGCGCGGGCCGCGTCGGCCCGCGCCGGGGTGCCGACCACACCGAGGGCCGCGAGGGCCGCGCCCAACCCCAGTGCCCGCCAATTCATCCGTCGGCCCGCTTCGACAGGTCGCGGACCCACCCGCCCTCGACGGCCGACGACGTGCCGGCCGCTTCCGATCCAGGCACGTTCTCGTATCTGTTCGTCATCACCGGATTCCTCGCAGGGGCTTCGCCCCGGCCGGCGATGGCCATGGGCGTCGCCGAGGTCCGCACGAGGCCCGTGCGTCCGGGATCGAGCATCACACCGGTGGTGGCCCCCCACTTCTTCGAGAATGCCCCGCTTGCGACAAGTCGAGCGGCACCGAGGGGGCAGCGCCGCCGACCCGAACGGGCAGTGGGCCCCACGCCGAGCGGCGCGGGGCCCACGAGGTACGGGATCACACCTGGACGGGAGTCTGCCGCCGTTCCGCCCGCATCCGGGGCGAGCTGGAGAACCGGCGGACCAGAGGCTGCTCGACCAAGCGAACACCTGGTAGGCGACCCACGGAACGACCAGGTTGCCGCCCAGCATGGCGAGGATCCAGTACTTCAGCCGGCCCGGATCGATCCTCCTGACCAGCATGATGAGCGCCGGGAACGCGGCGTAGAAGACCAGATCGACGCCGAGCGACCAACTCGGCGGGTCGACGCTGAAATTGGTGGCGAAGTCGGGTACCCAGGAGTGCAGCATCAGCAGGTTCAGCACGACGGTCGACATCGGCGTGGTGGCCGCGACGATCAGGACCATGGCCAGCAGCCAGGACACCAGGTAGTTGGGGTAGATCTTGACGAGTCGGCGCCGCCAGAACGAGCCGGCCCTGTCGTTCGGACGCGCCGACCAGGTGAGGATGAAACCGCTCAGGACGAAGAAGAACGTGACGCGCGCGCGCCCACGCCGCCTGCGGCGTTCGCCACGTGGTGCCAGGTCGCCAGGGCCTGCTTGTCCTCGGAGAGCACCAGGGCAGGGCTCTGCCGGGAAGTGTGGTAGATGAACACGACCAGTGCCGCCATCCAGCGGAGGCCGGTCAGCGACGGCAGCCGCGACGGCAGCCCGCCGGACTCCGCGTTGCCGACCCACGGCTGACGGGCGTCGACAAAGGAACTACTCATCGGGGCTCCTCTGGTTGGAGGGTGGGAAGGACGCCGGCGCGAACGCCGCCCGGCGGCGCAGCCAGCGCGCACCCGGCGCGGGAATCGGGACAGCCGGCCGGACGGGACCGCGCCGGATCAGGACCGCGCCGGAGCGAACACCTCGCAGATGGCCTGCAGGTTCGCGCGGAACGCAGCCGCCGGGACGCCCTTGCCCGACGCATAGAGCAACGGCTCGTCGTAGACGGTCTCGAAGGGCGCCCGGTACCGTTCGCGCGCCTCCTGCGGCGTGCCGAACACCGCGAGGACACCGAGCATCCGGTCCGGGACCGCGGCGGCCATCCCGGGTAGGTCGCGCCGGGCGAACGCCTCCCGGATCGCGGCCGCCGGCTCCTCGAAGCCGTAAAAGCGCAGCAGCGGATCGGCCGACCGGCGGGTCGCGTAGATGGCCACCTGCATGGCCGCGGCGCGGCGAGCCCGGGTGGCGTCGTCGTCCACCGCGGTGATCACCATGCCGCGGATCGGGACAGCCCCCTCGCGGCCGGCGGCTTCGGTGCCCTCGGCGAGTGTGGGGCGCACGTACTGCTCGACGAAGGCGGCGCTGCACATCGGCATGCCCACCAGGCCATCCGCCACGGCGCCCGCCTGCCTGAGCAGCGGCCGGCGCCCGCCTGCCAGCAGGATCGGCAGCGTGTCGGCGCCCGGCGGCGGCAGCGTCGGATCGGCGTCGAGGTGGCAGCGGTAGAACTTGCCCTCGAAGGCGACGGGCCGCTCGTGCACCCGCCACGCCTGACGGACGATGTCGACGATCTCCACCAGCCGGGCCACCGGGTGCGGCGCGTCCAGGCCGTGCCACTGCTCGATGACCTGGGGATTGCCGGTGCCCAGCCCCATCGACACGCGCCCGGGGGCCAGCTCGTCAAGGGACCGGAAGTCGGTGGCGAGCATGATGGGGGTACGGCCCAGCGCCCAGGCAATCGACGTGCCGAGCCGGATCCGTTCGGTGACGGCGGCGACCGCGGCCAGCGACACCACGGCGGACGTAGAACTCGCTCGACCAGAACGACCCGAAGCCGGCGCGCCCGGCGAGGCGGGCGGCCTCCACCACCAGCGGTACGGTGCCGCCCACGACGGCTACTCCCGGAATCGTCGATTCTGCATGGCACGCCCCTCCGGCCTCGCTGTGCGCAGGGTCGATCACCGCGACTGGGCCGCGGTGTCGTCGTCGCTGATGGCGAGGCGAGCGTAACGAAATCGACGCAGCCAGAGTTCTCCCAGGTTGCTATGGCAACAGCGCAGGCAGACCGTAGTGGACGAACAGCGCAGGGTCCTGGAACACGGTGTTGCGGACGATCCCGTCACGACTCGTCGTGACCACCTGCAGGCTGTGCGCCACGTACCGGCCGTCGGCCTGCCCGGTGTACGCCGCCAACGCCATCTGACCGTTGGACGGCGTCAGCAGCATCCGCCAGTCGGTGCCACGCGCGGCGAACACCCGGGCGATGAATCCGCCGTAGGCCGCCGGCCCGCGGTACCAGTTGCTGAACGGCGGCATCTCCAGCACCACGTCCTCGGTGAGCAGCCGGGTCAGACCGGCGATGTCGGCGCTCTCGAAGGCCTTCACGTACTGGTCGAGCAGGGCCCGCCGCTGCGTGTCGGCAGGTTCCGCCAACTCCTCCTCGTCGACGCCGAGCTCGGCGAGGCGGGCACGGGCCCGTTGCAGGCCGCTGTTGACCGCCGCGACGCTGGTGTCCAGCATGGTGGCCACCTCCGCCGCGCTGAACTCCAGGACCTCCCGCAGGATCAGGATGGCGCGCTGCCGGGCCGGCAGATACTGCAGGGCAGCGACGAGGGCAAGCCGTAGCCTGCCCCGGCTCAGCAGGGCGGCTGCGGGATCCTCGGCGATCATCGCGTCGGGAAACGGCTGTAGCCAGGCCTCGGCCCCCGGCGTCAGCGGCTGCGTCGGATCGTCGGCGGGTGCGCCCAGCCCCGACGGCAGGGCCCGCCGATCCCGGCTCTGCAGTGCCGTCAGACAGGAGTTCGTGGCGATCCGGTACAGCCAGGTGCGCATCGACGCACGTCGGTCGTCGAAGCGGTCGTACGCGCGCCAGGCGCGCAGGAAGGTGTCCTGTACCTGGTCCTCGGCGTCGTGGAAGGAGCCGAGCATCTGGTAGCAGTGCGCCAGCAGTTCACCCCGGAAGATGCCCGTGCGCTCCAGGAAGTCCTCGCTCACGGACATGATGACCGCCTCCTCCGCCGGGTCCCACCGGCCGTGCCGTAGCGCCGCGTTCAAGGTTATCCGCCGGGCGGGCCCCGGACCGCAGGTCCGCCGCCGTGTCCCGAACTTCCTGCGCCGGCGGCGATGAGTCCGGGGCCCTCCGCCGGTACGTACTCAGGAGCCGCCCACGCGCGGCAGTTCGAGCGGAGAGGAGAACCACCATAACCGGTGTCGGGGCGCAGCCCCAGCACGCCCCCCGCAGGCTGCCGAGTCGCCGGGCAGGCCCTGGCTGATGCTCACCGCGGTGCTCGTCGGCCAGTTCATGGCCCTGGTCGACGTGCTGATCGTCAACATCGCGGTGCCGGCCATCGGCAGCGACCTGCACGCCTCCGGCGCGGAGCTGCAACTGGTGGTCGGCGGGTACACGGTCGCATACGCCATGCTCCTGATCACCGGGGCCCGGCTCGGTGACCTGTTCGGCCGGCGCCGGATGTACCAGCTGGGGCTCACGATGTTCACCCTCACCTCCCTGGCCTGTGGCTTCGCGCCGACCAGCGGCTCGCTGATCGTGCTGCGCTTCCTCCAGGGCGCCGGGGCGGCGGTGATGGTCGGAGCTGCGGAACACCCAGGCGCTGGCACCTCGACACCGACGTTGATGCCGTACGCCGGCAGGTCGCGGTCATAGCGGAAGCTGTCCGGCAGGGCCTCCAACTGGAATGGGGTGGTGGCGAGGCCCGCGACCTCCAGCTGCGCTTCATAGAGGTGCGAGTCGGTCACACCTCCGCGCGACTTCTCCGGGCTGGTGTTGACCAGCTGTACGACCAACTCGGTGTCCCGGTGCCAATCCTCCACGTCGACCCGAATCTCAGCGGTCAGGCCGGGCGCACCTACCGCGGCGAAGGCATCTCGTAGCTGCTTCGCGCCGAAGATGCCACCGTCGACGCCGACCACGACGGAGATCTTCTCCTCGACAGGACCGGTACGCCACCAGCGCCGGTCCGGGTCCGGACCATCCTTGGGGTCCTTGACCCAGGCGCGGGCCCGCACCGTCACCGTCATCGACCACGGCGGGGCCTCGGCCGGACGGAACCGGATCCCGAGCGCACACGGGTCGGGCCGCTCCGATCGGTCGTCACTGGTGCCCTTGCGCACCTCGTCCTCGCAGGCGAGCCGCCCCAGCCAGAACGTCCCCGACGGGCGCTCACCGACGATTTGGACATCGGCGTCGCTCAGCCACGGCAGATGCACCCCGGCTGTCCCGACCTGCTTGCCCCGCTTACGTTTCGCCGAACCCTTGACCGGCTTGACCGGCCGACCCCGCCCCGGCAGGTCATCCGTCGAAGGGGCCATCGAGGAATTGCCACTGTTACGCGAGACCAGCCGCTTGATCCGCTCCAACTCGCTGCGCAACCGATCCAGCTCGGCATCCCGATCGGCAAGCCGCGCGGCCTGATCGCGCACCAACGCGACCAACTCCTCACGCGACAACGCCTCCGAGTCAAGCACCCACCGGGACCATCAGGAGACGGACATCACGGCAAGGACTCCGCCCGCGTGTCCAGTGCTGCAGCACGCGGCAGGGGTGAATGTTTACTCGGGCGCGGCGGCGGCCGCATGCGGCACGCACGAAGAGGACTACCCGCCGCGCCGCGGCTAGGCTATCGAGCAGAGCGCGCAAACCCCTTCGTTTCGCGGGTCGGAGGCGCTATCGCCTGCATCGGTCGAGCAGGGATCACGACACGAACCGCGCAAAGGAGCGAACCCAGCATGATGCACGAACCGCGCAAAGGAGCGGACCCAGCATGATCTACGAGCTGCGCGAATACTCTGCGGTTCCCGGGCGTATGCCGGCCCTGATACGCAGGTTCAACGAGCACGCGCTGAAAGGGCTGGCCAAGCACGGGATGGAGGTCGTCTTCATCTCCCTGACCGATTTCGGCACGAACACTATGAACGAAATCGTCTACGTACTGCGGTTCGACTCCTACGACGAGCTCGAGCGCAAGTGGAAGGCCCTCCTCGCCGATCCGGAGTGGGTCGAGGCCAAGAGGCTCAGCGAGGCGGACGGCCCGCTCGTCGCATCGCTGGGGCGGCGGATCCTCACCACCTCGCCGTTCGAGTAGAGCAGGTGGTGGTCGCGGCCCCGCCAGGCGCGTTAGAGCCGACGGCGTACGACGCGACGGTTGCCGGCCGCGGCCGGGCCGTACCGCTTTTGTGACCAGCGCCAACTGCCGCAACGTCAGATGTGGTGACGGCACGGAACCTTCTCTCATCCTTCGGCGCCGACCAGACCACGCCCACCGTAACCAGCGATCACCTCACGGAGAGACACCATGACCGAGTTGAAGATCCTACAGGGGAGAGTCGGCCAGAGCGCAATATTCATCGCCTGCTCCCGGCGCATGGAAAGCCGCCGCCCAGACGCGCTGTTCCATGACCCGTTCGCCGAGGCGATACTGGAGATCCTCGCCGACGACCCCACGATGGCCAACATCGCCGCCGCGATCGGCCAGAGCATGGACAGCGACGAGAAGTTCAACACCGAGTACTTCGCGGTCCGCACCCGCTTCCTGGACGACGGCATCCAGAAGGCACTGCGCAACGGGGCCCGGCAGGTCGTCTCCCTCGGCGCCGGCTTCGACGGACGCACGCTGCGGCTAGACTGCCCGGACGGCACCGACTGGTACGAGGTCGACCTGCCGGAAGTGGTCGAGCCGAAGGCGGCGCTGGTCACGCTGTCCGGGCTGGCACCGACGTGCACCCGCCACGACGTCGTCGCCGACCTGTCCGGCGACTGGGTGCCCGCACTGCTGGCCGCGGGCTTCAACCCGGACCGCCCCACGGTTTGGCTGCTGGAGGGCCTGGTGTTCTACCTGACCGAGGACGCCGTCGAACGGCTCGTGAACACGATGACCGCCCTGTCCGCGTCGGGAAGCGCGCTGCTGCTGGAGCACCTGGCGATCGGGATGCTCGGTGAAGCGGGCCGGAAGCTGCGGGCGCTGAACCTGACCTACGGCATCGAGTGGATCTCCGCCCGCGACGACCTCGCGCCCTGGCTGGCCGGCCACGGCTGGGCCGTCGAGGTCTTTGCCCACGACGACCCGCGGATCGGGCACGGCCGTAAGGTGGCGGAGAATCCGGCGATGTGGCTGGCCAGCGGCGTACTGACCGGCTCCGCGCCGGCTGGCGCGGCTGCGAAGCCCTGACTCGGGCACGACGCCGAACACACAAACACTGAGCCCCATCCTGGCAGGCAGGACGGGCTCAGTGTCTTCGGCGCGGATCCGCCAGGGCGGTGGATCCGCCAGGCGGTGGATGCCCTGGGGGGTCGCGTCGAACGAGGGTCCGCTGCCGCGCTCGCGGCCGTCCGCACGGC
>NZ_SMKJ01000243.1:0-11045 GCF_004348615.1 Micromonospora sp. KC207 | reverse complement strand
CCCCCGGGCCGCCCGACCCCGGCCCGCCGCCGAGCCCGGACGCGCTGTTCGCCGCCCTGGCCCGGCACTGGCCGCCCGACGGGGTGCTGGTGCAGGAGTCACCGTCCAACCTGGCCGCGCTGCGCCGCCGGCTGCCGGTCACCCGTCCCGGGTCGTACTTCACGATGGCCAGCGGCGGCCTAGGGTTCGGCCTGCCGGCGGCGGTCGGGATCGCCCTGGCCGAGCGGGACACCGGGCGGGGCCGGCCGGTGGTCGCGGTGATCGGCGACGGCTCTTTCCACTACTCGGTGCAGGCGCTGTGGACGGCCGCGCGGCTGCGCCTGCCGCTGGTCGTCGTGGTCCCGGTCAACCAGCAGTACGCGATCCTCAAGGCGTTCGCCGACCTGAAGCAGACCCCCGGGGTGCCCGGCCTCGACCTGCCCGGCCTGGACGTCGTCGCGGTGGCCCGGGGGTACGGCTGCGCCGCCACGGTGATCGAGGAGCCGGGCCGGCTGGGCCACGCGCTGGACGCGGCGCTGGCGGCGGACCGGCCCACCGTCCTGCCGGTGCCGATCAGCACCGAGATCCCGAAGCTGCTCTGAGTCCTCTCCGGGCCCGGGGCCGCGCTCAGCCGCGCAGGATCAGTGGCGCGCCGGTGACCACGTCGAGCACCGGCCGGTTGCCCAGCGGCGCCCTGAGGGTGGCGGTGACCGGCTCCAGCTTGAGCTGGTCGGTGCACATGCCGGTGGCCGGGGTGACCCCGCCGCCGACCACCACCACGTCGTCGCGCTCCTGCACCAACGGGGTGATGCCGGTGTCGCAGGCCCCGACCCCGACCCGCCAGGTCAGCTTCGCCCCGTCGACGGCCCGGAGGTCCTGCGCGCCCACCACACCGCCGGGTGCCGGCCGGGTCGGCGCGACCCCCTCGGGGAGGGCGGCGGGAGTGCCGGGCGCGACGGCGAGCCGGGCCACCTTCGCCGTCAACTCCTCGACGGCGAACAGCCACGCCGGTACCCGCGCCTCACCCCGGCTGGTGCGCACCGGCGCGGTGCCGAGCGTCACGGCGGTGACGGTGAGCGGAATGCAGGCGGACGACGGCCCGCTGCTGACCGAGTCGTTCGGGCCCGACCCGCCGCTGTGGCCGTACGGCCCCTCGCCGACGGTCGGGCCGTCGGGTCCCGGCTCGACGATCGGGCCGGAGCCGGACTTCGGCGGGACGCCGGGGCCCTTCGGCCGCCCCTCGCACGGCGGCGGGTCCCCCTGGTCGAGCTGCCGGTACGCCTCGGCGGCACTGACCAGCGGCACGGTGAGCGTCCCGTCGGGGAAGCGGATCGCCCCGGCGGCCGGCCGGGCGGTCGGCACGGCGATCTGCTCCCGGTACCAGCCGTTGCGGAAGGCCTGCTCGGTGTCGGCGCTGAAGCCGGGGTCGCCGAGCAGCACGGTGGGCTCCTGCAACGGCAGGTAGCCGCCGGTCCAGGCGGCGCCGGGTCGCCACGCCTCGGCGATCTCGACGGCCCGCTGGTGGAACGCCTCGAAGCGGTGGTCGGGGCTGCCGGCGGGCGTGCCGTCGGCGGTCGGCTCGGAACCGGCCGGCGCGCAACCCGCCGCGACGACCAACAGGGGCAGCCCCACCAGGGCGAGAACTCGACGCATACCCCTTCGACGCGGCCACGCGGGCCCCGGTTCCGCCCCGCCTTCAGCCGCCTGGTCCCGGGTCGTCGTACACCGGCACCGCTGGCCCCAGGTGTCCCACGGTCACACCACCCCCGGAGACGACGATGCGCCCCGGTCCGGTGGACCGGGGCGCATCGTCAGCTGGTGGAGGTGCCGGGAATCGAACCCGGGTCCTTCGCCGGTTTGTCAGGGCTTCTCCGAGCGCAGCTCGCTGTGCCTCTACTCGGCCCCTCCGATCACGCGAGCGAGTCGGTGTGGCGGGCCCAGTCGCTGATTAATCTCGCCGCACGGACCCCGCGACCGGGTCCGCTTGGCCAGCCTCCTAGCTGATGCCGGCTAACTGGGTCGAAGGCACTCCCAGGCCGACAGACTTGCTACTCGCCTCAGGCGGCGAGAGCGAAGTCAGCGCGATTTTGCTTGGCGCTTATTGGTTTCCGACGAACGATTCTCGAGACGACGTCGGCTTCCTCGGCTCGCTTCCCCTGCCGCAACGTACGAAGTCGAAACCAGTCACCCCCTCGACGGGCCGCCGGTGTGGCGGCACCACCAAGCCTAACGCCTGCCGCAACGGGTTTCATCCCCGAGCCCCACCCCGCCGGGTCGGAACGGACAAAAGGGATGCATCACCCGCGCATGCCCTTGCCGCGCCGGCCGGACACCCGGGCTATCTCCCGTTCCGCGTCCCGCTTGGCAAGGTCCTGGCGCTTGTCGTACGTCTTCTTGCCCTTGGCCAGGCCGATCTCCACCTTGGCCCAGCCGTCGGAGAAGTAGACCTGCAACGGCACCAGGGTGAGCCCGCTCTCCCGGGTCTTGCCGATCAGGCGATCGATCTCCAGCCGCTTGAGCAGCAGCTTCCGGGTGCGCCGGGGCTCGTGGTTGGTCCAGGTGCCCTGCTTGTACTCCGGGATGTTCATGCCGTGCAGGTAGATTTCGCCACCGCGCTCCTGGGCAAACGCGTCGATCAGCGACGCCCGCCCCGCGCGCAGCGACTTCACCTCGGTGCCGGTCAGCGACATGCCCGCCTCGTACGTGTCGAGGATGGCGTAGTCGTGCCGCGCCTTCTTGTTGGAGGCGACCACCTTGCGCCCCTGTTCCCGTGGCATCGGCGCCACCTCCCCTCGTCCGGCCCCGGCCCCGGCTCTGCCGGTCCGGAAGCGGAGATCATGCTACCCGAACGACAAGGGCCTCCCGGCGCGGATTATTCCGCGCCGGGAGGCCCTTGCTGTCGCCGACAGACCCGGTGGGCGACTAGACGCGCAGGTAGAACCGGAGGGTGACCCAGCCGGTGACGGCGCTGACCAGCGCGCCGACGCCCGCCATGATCGGGAACATCAGGAAGATGTCGCTCCAGGTCACTGGGGAGAACAGGCCCTGCAACGCGCTCAGGGAGCCGTCGAACAGGAAGAACTTCAGGGCGATCAGCGCCCCCAGGCCGAGGAACGAGCCGATCAGGCCGGCGACCACGGCCTCCAGGACGAACGGTGCCTGGATGAACCAGTTGGACGCGCCGACCAGCTTCATGACCGCCACCTCGCGCCGCTTGCTGTACGCGGCCACCTGGATGGTGTTGGCGACCAGCAGCAGGGCGGCGATGGCCATCGCGATCGCCCCGGCCAGGGCGATGTTCTGGCCGGCGGTGAAGAGGTCGAAGATCTTGTCCAGCAGCTGACTCTGGTCGACGATTTCGTCGACGCCCGCCGTGTCCTTGTACTGGTCGTAGATGCTCTTGTACTGCTCCGGGTTGACCAGGGTGAGCCGGAACGACTCGGGCAACTGGTCCGGCTTCACGGCGCTGACCAGGTCCGGCGCGTCCTGGTACATCTCCTGGAAGCGCTTGTACGCCTCGTCCTTGTTGACGTAGAGGACCTCCTTCACCAGGGGGTCACTCTTGAGCTTGGCCTCCAGGTCGGTGCGCTCCTGCTCGGTGACCTCCCCCTTCAAGAAGATCGAGACCTGGATGTTCTTGTAGTAGAGGTCCTTCATGTCGTCGACCTTGCTGTACACAAGGCCGCTGACACCGAGCATGGTCAACGACACGGCCAACGTGATGATCATCGCGATGGTCATGGTGACGTTGCGCCACAGTCCGACCAGTACCTCGGACAGGACGTATTTCACGCGCATCGGGAATTCCTCCGGGTCTCCGGCGTGAGGTGTTCGTCGTCAGGCTGCACAGGGGTGGAGCGCCGGCTCACCCGTAGACGCCGCGGGCCTGGTCACGCACGATACGGCCGCTCTCGATCTCGACGACCCGGCGGCGCATCTGGTTCACGATGTTCGAGTCGTGCGTGACCATCACGACGGTCGTACCGGTGCGGTTGATCCGGTCCAGCAGACGCATGATCTCGATCGAGGTGTCCGGGTCCAGGTTCCCGGTCGGCTCGTCCGCCAGCAGGATCAGCGGGCGGTTCACGAACGCCCGAGCCACGGCGACCCGCTGCTGCTCACCGCCGGAGAGCTCGTGGGGGTAGCGGTGCTCCTTGCCACCGAGCCCGACCAACTCCAGCACCTCGGGCACGACCCGGCGGGCGACCGCCTTGGTCTTGCCGATCACCTCAAGGGCGAACGCCACGTTCTCGTACGCGGTGCGGTTCGGCAGCAGCCGGAAGTCCTGGAAGACGCAGCCGATGGAACGCCGGAAGTGGGGGCGCTTCCACGACCGCATCGAGGTCACGTCCTTGCTGTTCACGACGACGCGCCCCTTGTTCGGCGTCACCTCGTGCAGCAGCAGCTTGATGATGGTGGACTTGCCGGAGCCGGATGGGCCGATGAAGAAGACGAACTCGCCCTTCTCGATCGAGACGGACACGTTGTCGAGCGAAGGCCGGGACGCCTTCGGGTACGTCTTCGTCACTTGCTCAAGCTGAATCACGGGTGGTGAGTCTACGCGGTGTAACCGAGGAGCCAAGCCCCACGCCCCGTTGATGCGGGGCGCGTCATCGAAACGCCCGGTTAGCGGGAGATCGACGACGCGCTCCGCCCACAGGTGATCACGCAGCGTCGCCGGCGAGCTGGCGCTGCTTGCGCCACCGGATACCGGCCTCGATGAAGCTGTCCAGTTCCCCGTCGAAGACCGCGCTCGGATTGCCCGTCTCCTGCTCGGTTCGGAGATCCTTCACCATCTGATACGGGTGCAGCACGTACGAGCGCATCTGGTCGCCCCACGAGCCGGCGGCGTCGGTCTTCAGCCCGTTCAGCTTGGCCTGCTCCTCCTGCCGTTTGCGCTCCAGCAGCCGCGCCTGGAGCACCCGCAGCGCGGACGCCTTGTTCTGTAGCTGGGACTTCTCGTTCTGGCAGGTCACCACGATGCCGGTCGGAATGTGGGTGAGCCGCACGGCCGAGTCGGTGGTGTTGACGCTCTGCCCGCCCGGGCCGGAGGACCGGTAGACGTCGATCCGCACCTCGTTCTCGGGGATGTCGATGTGGTCGGTCTGCTCGGTGACCGGCAGGACCTCGACGCCGGCGAAGCTGGTCTGCCGGCGACCCTGGTTGTCGAACGGGCTGATCCGCACGAGGCGGTGGGTGCCGGACTCCACGCTGAGGGTGCCGTACGCGTAGGGCACCTTGACCGCGAAGGTCGCGGACTTCAGGCCCGCCTCCTCGGCGTACGAGGTCTCGTAGACCTCGGTCGGGTAGCCGTGCCGCTCGGCCCAGCGCAGGTACATCCGCAGCAGCATCTCGGCGAAGTCGGCCGCGTCCACGCCGCCCGCGCCGGCCCGGATCGCCACCAGCGCCTCCCGCGAGTCGTACTCGCCGGAGAGCAGAGTGCGGACCTCCATGTCCTGGATGCTCTTGGTGAGCGCCCCGATCTCGGTCTCCACCTCGGCGAGCACGCCGGGGTCGTCCTCGGCCTCGGCCAGTTCCAGCAGCACCCGGGCGTCGTCGAGCCGGGAGCGCAGGCTGCCCAGCTTGTCGATCTCGCCGTTGACGTACGACAGCTGGGAGGTCACCTGCTGCGCCTTGGCCTGGTCGTCCCACAGGTCCGGCGCGGAGGCCTGCTCCTCGAGCCGGGCCTTGTCCTCGTGCAGCCGATCGAGGTCGAGCACGGCCTCGATGTTGCGCAGGATGGCGTCGAGTTCCTTGAGCTGTTCGGCGTAATCGGCAGCGGTCACGACTGACAAGCGTACTGCGGGGGAGCCGAGTGGGCTTGCCAGCCCCGCGGTCACGAGCCGAAACTGTCACCGGCGAGGGCAGGGAGCGGCCCTTCGGACCCTTCCCGTGCGGCCCGGTGGCGGGGCGGCGGGCCGCACGGGAAGATCAGCCGACCGGGGCGCTCTTCAACCAGGACAGGGCAGCCTTGTGGTAGGCGACGGCGAACTCCAGCGCGCTGGCGTCGAAGTTGTCGCCCTCTTTCTTGGCGTTCTTCACCTGTTCCCGCACCCGGGCGAGGGCCTCGGTGTGATATTCGTTGGCAGATGCCTGCAGGTTGCGTAGCTGGTTGGCCGAGTGCAGGCTGCCGAAGGCGATCCGCAGGGCGATCGGATTGCGAATGGTGTCGCGCCCCGGGTCCTCGGCCAGCCACCGGGAGAACGTCCGCTTGCCGGCCGCGGTGATCGCGTACGGCTGGCTGAGGCGCGGGCCGGGCTTGCCCAGCCGCACCAGACCGCGTTCGGCCAGCACCGGGAGCTCCCGGTAGACCTGGCTGCGGGTCATCGACCAGTACGGGGCGAGCTTGCGCTCGGCGGCGGCCATCAGCTGACCGCCTGTCATGGGACCCTCGTGGAGCAGCCCGAGCAGGGCCGCCGCCGTGGGGTTCACTCCGGAATCCGCCATGCCCATTACGCTGCCACTTTACCGACCCGCCGTCCAGGATTTGCCACTTTCGCCACCCGGATGGCTTCCAATGTGCACTGTCGGCGGACGACAGTCCGTTAAGGGCTGGTGACCGACCGCGCAGCTACCCCGCGCCGGGCGCGTCCGCCCACGCTCGCGCGGCGCTCCGTCCGCTCTGCGGGCGCTCCGCGGGGGGCGTGCTCCGGGCGCGCTCCCGGCAGACGCCCGGGCGTGCCCGGGGCAGACGCCTGGGCGCAAGGAAGGGCCCCTGCCATACCGAAGGCGACAACAGGGGGCCTTTCCTTGCACTCAGCCCATGTGGGGGTAGGTGTGGTCCGTCGGGGGGACGAAGGTCTCCTTGATCGTCCGGGGGGACATCCAGCGAACCAGGTTGTGCCAGGAACCGGCCTTGTCGTTGGTGCCGCTGGCGCGGGCGCCACCGAAGGGCTGCTGCCCGACCACCGCGCCGGTCGGCTTGTCGTTGATGTAGAAGTTGCCGGCCGCGTAGCGCATCCGTTCGGCCACCGCGTCGACCACCCGGCGGTCGGTGGCGAAGATCGAACCGGTCAGCGCGTACGGGGCGACCGACTCGGCCTGGGCCACCACGTCGTCGAAGCGGGCGTCGTCGAAGACGTGCACGCCGAGGATCGGCCCGAAGTACTCGGTGGTGAACGTCTCGTGCGTGGCGTCGGTGCACTCGAACAGGGTCGGCCGGACGAACCATCCGACCGAGTCGTCGGCGGTGCCACCGGCCAGCACGGTGCAGGAGGGGTCGCCGGAGATCAGCTCCAGCGCGGCGGTGTGCCGGTCGAACGCCTTTGCGTCGATCACCGCCCCGCCGAAGTTGGTGAAGTCGGTGACGTCGCCGTAGGTCAGCGAGTCGGCGGTGGCGGCCAGCCGGTCACGCAGCCCGCCGGACCACAACGACCGGGGCACGTACGCCCGGGACGCCGCCGAGCACTTCTGGCCCTGATACTCGTACGCCCCCCGGATCAGGGCGGTGTGCAGCGCGTCGACGTCGGCGCTGGCGTGCGCGACGACGAAGTCCTTGCCGCCGGTCTCGCCGACCAGCCGGGGGTAGCCCCGGTAGCGGTGGATGTTCTCGCCGACGGTCCGCCACAGGTGCTGGAAGACCTTGGTGGAGCCGGTGAAGTGGATGCCGGCCAGGTCCGGGTCGGCGAGCACCACGTCGGAGACCTCCTCGCCCCGCCCGGTGACCATGTTGATCACGCCGGGCGGCAGGCCGGCCGCCTCGAACAGCCGCATGGTGAAGTGCGCGGCGAACTGCTGGGTGGGGCCCGGCTTCCAGACCACCGTGTTGCCGAGCAGGGCCGGCGCGGAGGGGAGGTTGCCGGCGATCGCGGTGAAGTTGAACGGGGTGACCGCGTAGACGAAGCCCTCCAGGGGGCGGTGGTCGAACCGGTTCCACACCCCGGGGGAGGAGAGCGGCTGCTCCTCCAGCAGGCCCCGGGCGAAGTGCACGTTGAACCGGAGGAAGTCGATCAGCTCGCACGCCGAGTCGATCTCGGCCTGGACGGCGGTCTTCGACTGGCCGAGCATGGTGGCCGCGTTGAGGGTGTCCCGCCAGGGGCCGGCGAGCAGCTCGGCGGCGCGCAGGAAGATCGC
Source organism: Micromonospora sp. KC207 (assembly GCF_004348615.1). NCBI lineage: Bacteria > Bacillati > Actinomycetota > Actinomycetes > Micromonosporales > Micromonosporaceae > Micromonospora > Micromonospora sp. KC207. The sequence goes on along the minus strand of NZ_SMKJ01000243.1, from coordinate 2,993 downwards.
CGCGCGCTCGGCGAACGGCAGCGACCGCCACATCGGGGCGGCCTCCTTCGCGGCCCGCACGGCGGCGCGGGCGTCGTCGTGGGTGGCATGGCCGGTGACGCCGAGCACGTGGGCGTGCCGGTGCGGCTGGACGACGTCGATCGGGTCGCCGCCGGCCATCCGCTGCTCGCCGGCGATGGTCATCGGCAGGTCGATCCGCTCGGCGGCCAGCTCGGCCAGCCTCCGCTGGAGCCGCTCCCGGTCGACGCTGCCCGGCCCGTAGGCGCGGACCGGCTCGTTACGCGGCTCGGGTACGAAGAACACGGCGTCCATCAGCGCTCCTGGCGACAGCGGTGGCGAAACCGGACCCGCGGGCGGCCAGCCGGGTGACCGGACGCCGGGGCACCGCGCGGTGTACCGGTCGCGGCGGCGGGACCTGCGCCGATTCTCCCACGAGGCGTTTCTGGACTCGTCGTGCTCCACCTCACCCCGGCCACGCCCGCCCGCACGCCGGGTCTCGGCCGGCGGGGCGGGCGGCGGGTCCGGCGGCGCGTACCCTGGATGGCCGGTGACCAGCCCGCCGCGTCCCGGCAGCGCCGGCGTGGGCCGGGCGCCCGTCGAAGGGAAGACGATGAGCAACCAGCCCGGCAGCTCCATGGCCACGGAGCCGGACCAGCCGGTGGAGGCCGACCCGGCCCCCGGGCCGGAGCCGGCGGCCGAACCCCTGTCGCCCGCCGGGCAGGAGCCGGCAAGCGGCCCCCTCGCGGCCGACGGAGGTACGCTCACCCGCGCCCCCGGTGCGGTCGTGCTCGCGCTGCTGACGGTCGGCTGGCTGGCCGCGATGCTCTGGTCCACCCGGGCGGCGATCACCTCCGCCCAGGCGGGGATCACCGCGATCAGTCTCTCCGCGTTCGCGCTGCCCGGGGTGATCTCGGCCGCGCTGGTCGCCGGTGCGGCGGTCGCCCTGGCGGTGACGAACCTGCTGGCCCGGCGCGGCATGGACCGGGCCACCCTGCGCTTCGTCGTCGCGACGGGCACCGGTCTGCTGGTCGGGCTCGCCGCCGCCGTCGTGATCAACCTGACCTACTTCGACAACGCGACCACCAACGTCATCGCCGGCACCGCCGCCGCGGCGGCGATCATCGGCGGTGCGGTGGCCGGTGCCGGCAACGCCCGGGTTGGCGGGGCGGTGGTCACCGCCGCGCTGGGGGTGCTGGTCTTCGTGGTGGCGTTCAGCCGGGCCCGGGACCCGCTGTTCGACCTGTTCGGGGCGGGCGACACCCAGGAGTCGCTGGTCACCGCCGCCAAGTGGGTGTCCCGGACGGAGTCCCTGCTCGCCGGCCTGGTGGCCGGCCTGCTCGCCTTCGGGTACCTGACCTGGGCGCGTCGCCGCGCACAACGGCGCGCTCCGGGAGAGAGCGGCGTCCGCTGGCCCGGCTACCTGCTGGCCGGGGCCGGCCCCGGCCTGCTCCTGCTGCTCGCCGAGATCATCATCCGGGTCGGCGGCCGGTCCCTGCTCGACCTGGCCAGCGCGCTGAGCGAGGCGGACTCGGTCGCCCAGACCTCACTGGGCACCTCCCGGATCGACAACGGCATCTGGGTGCTCTTCGTCGGCGCGCTCACCGCGCTGGTCGCCTTCGGCCGCACCCTGGGCCCGTCGGCCGGCGACGAGGACGCGGAGGCCGGGCCGGAGGCGGCGGCGCAGCCGGAGGCGAAGGCCGACCACTGACGGCCCGAACGGGGCGTGAGCCGGGACGCGGCCAACCGCTGACGCCCGGCGTGGGATTTCAGGGGCGCGACCGCAAGACGCCGGTCAGGAGGCGGCGCGGAGCAGTTGCTCCAGCTCGGTGACGTCGTACCACTCCAGTTCGTGGTCCTCCGCGCCGTCGACGGTGAACTGGGCGTCGGGGTCGCCGGCCAGGGCCTCGGCGGCCACGGCGGCGGCTGCCGCCACGTCGGTGACCGCGTCGTCGCCGTCCACGTGCAGCGCGGCGACGGCCGACACCGGCACCGGGCGCACCAGCCGGACGGCGCTGGAGCCGAGCACGTCGTCGGTTCGGCGCAGCGCGGCGGCCGGCACGTCGACCGAGACCACCACCCGCCGGCGGGGCGCGGCCGGGTCGTCCCGCAGCAGGATCAGGGCGTCCTGGGCGGCCCGGGTGAAGGCGACGTACTCCAGTTCCTCCTCGTCGCCCTCGGCGTACCACTCGCGCAGGGCGGGGGTGACGGCGTGCGCGTCCGTCTCCGGCAGCCCCTGCTCGGGCAGGCGGGCCAGCATGGGCACGATCGCCGGAACGTACACCCGGACAAGCTCGTCGTTCACCGGTGGTCTCCCCCGCTCCGCCTCCGGGCCGGCGTGCGCGGGCCCGGGCGCCGATCATGCCGTACGCCGTGACCGTCATACACCCCACACCCGTGCGGCGGGAAGCTGCCGCGCGGGCCCGTCTGGGGCGGCCTGTCGACCGAAGCGTCCCGCACGGGGCGGCGTTGTCGGCACCGGATGGCAAACTGAAGCAAACGATCCCAACCCCGGGAGATTCCGTGGAGCCGAGGTTCCTGCTGCTCTCCGACGTGGCGGCCGAGCTCAACGTGTCGGACTCGCAGATCTACCACATGGTGCGCAGCGGCGAGCTGCCCGCCATCAAGATCGGTGGCCGGGGGCAGTGGCGCGTCGAGCGGGCCCGGCTGGAGGAGTACATCCAGCGTAAGTACGCCGAGACGGCCGAGTGGGTCCGGGGCAACCCGCTGACCGACCGCGACCCGGAGTAAGCACAGCCACGACCACGCCATTGACCGTGGCCGCTACGTGGCCGAGAATCGAGGTTGTCGAAGGCAAACGAAGGCAAACGAAGGCTTCGGGGGTAGCTGGTGATCGAGTCCCGCCGTCCCGGTCCCGTCCGTCCCCCGGTGCGGGTTCGCCCCGCGCCGCCGTTCGACCCGCCGTTCGTCGAGGAGCCGGCCGAAGGCTGGCCCCGCCCGGTCGCCGCCCAACTGGCCCTCGACCTGTTCGAAAC
>NZ_SMKJ01000242.1:0-11066 GCF_004348615.1 Micromonospora sp. KC207 | reverse complement strand
CGTCTACGCCCGCCCCGAATCCCACGACGCTGATCGTTCCTGCCCGCCGACCCCGGGTCACCGGGGAAGGTGGTGAGAAGGGGACCTCTCTCTACCGTATGCGTCAACAAGGGGCACCTCCTTTCACCCGGCAGCGCGGACGGCGGCGTACGCGTCGACCAGGCCGGCCCCGGTGATGTTCGCGTCCCCGCCGCAGGAGTCGGCCGGGTCGCGGGAGGCGTACGTCGGCCCGGCCGGGACGGCGGTGTCGCGCAGGATCCGGCGGGTGCGGTCCAGGTCCCCGACCAGGGCCGGGTTCGCCGACCACATCAGCGCCACCACCCCGGCGACCTGCGGGGCCGCCATCGACGTGCCGTCCAGGGTGGCGTACCCGCCGCCCGGCATCGCGGAGAGCACCCCCACGCCCGGGGCGACCACGTCCGGCTTGGCCGCGCCGTGCACCGGCCCCCGGTTGGAGAAGTCGGCGACCTCGCGGTCCCGGTCGGTCGCCCCGACGGTGAAGACGTCCGGGTACGCCGCCGGCGGATCCTTGATCGACCGGCAGTACGGCCCGGTGTTGCCAGCCGCCGCGACCACGAAGATGCCGGCCGCGTCCAACGCGACGGTCGCCGGCCGCAGTGCCCCCGGGTCGCAGCCCTCGATCGGCGGGCAGCTCCACGAGTTCGTCAGCACCTGCGGCGCCCGCTCCGGACGCCCGTCGGTGAACGGGTCACCGCCGGCCGGGAACGGGGCCAGCATGAACTGGAGGCAGTCGAGGTAGCGCGCCGGGTTGCCGAGGTTACGGTCCAGGTTCACGCAGCCGATCCAACTCGCCCCGGGGGCCACCCCGATTCCGTTGCGCCCGACGGCGCTGCCCGTCGTGTGGGTGCCGTGGCCACCCTGGTCGGTCGGCGCCCGGGTGTGGTCCCACGGGTCGTACCAGGAGTCGTCGCCGCCCCGGAAGCCACCGGCCAGCGCCGGGTGCCGGCCGTCCACCCCGGAGTCGGAGCTGCCCACCACGATGCCGGCACCGGTGACGCCGAGCTGCGACCAGACCCGGTCGGCGTGGAGCAGGGAGACGTTCCAGGCCGGCCCGGACGGTGCGGCCCGATCACCCCGGCTGGTCGGCGCGCGGGCGGGCAGCGGGCGAAGCCGCTGGCTCAGCAGTACCCGGTCCACGTCGGTGCGGCGGGACAGCCAGGCCCGCACGGCCGGCCCGCCGTCCACCTCGACCGAGTTGACCAGGTAGTACGGCGTCGGGTCGAGCCCCAGCCGGGCCAGGTCGCGGCGCAGGCCGGCCTGGGTCCGCTCGGCCGTGGCCACCAGCCGCCGGTAGACCTCCCGGGCCCGGGCGTCCCGGCCCGCCTGCCCCGGCCCGCCGGCCGGCACATCGCGCAGGTCGGCCTGCTCGCGCAGCACCACGAGCAGCCGCTCGCCGTGCAGGCCGGGCTGGCCGGGACCGGCGTGGACCAGGGCCGCCCCGGCGAGCAGGATCACGGCGGTCGCCACCGCCACCCGCCGGCTCGGCGTGCGACCGCGCGGGCGGGCCAGCAGCACGCCGTACGCGATGGCCAGGAGCGCGGCCACCGCGAGGCCGCAGGCGGCGGCGGCTGCCACCCAGAACGGGATGTCCCGGGTGGTCGCCAGTACCAGGGTGACCTCCTCCGGGTCGGCGAAGGCCAGCGGTCCGAACGCGGCGAGCCCGACGAGCCAGCGGGCGGGCGTCGGCCCGGCGAGCCCGCCGGCCCGCAGCGCGGGTGCCTGGAGGGCGGCCAGCGCGAAGCCGAGCGGGGGCAGGGTCAGCAGGGCGGGCAGTTGCGCGCCGGCCTGCCCGGCACCGGCGGCGAGCAGCAGCAGCGTCACCCCGGCGACCAGGCCGCCGACCAGCACCAGGCGGGCGGGCCGGGGCGGCCGGCCGCCGGCGTGGTACGCCCAGAACCGGGCGTCGAGCAGCGCCCCGGCGAGGACGCCGACGGCCGCCGCGGCTGTCGCCGCGAGCGCGGTCTCCAGCAGCCCGCCGAGCGCTCCGAACCACACCCAGGGCAGCAGGGTCGCCAGTCCGGCGGCCACCGCCAGCGGGGTCACCGCAGAGGAGGGCACCGGCACACCCCCGCCCGAGCCGGCGGGCGCCTGCGGCCCGTCGGGGTCGGCGGCCGACGTCGTCGGGGCGGTGTTCGGCGGCGCGGCAGCCGGCGCGGCCCCCCGGGCCAGTCGGGGCAGCAGCACGGCGAGCAGGGCGGCCGTCACCGCCAGTGCGGCCAGGTACGCCTCGTGGTGCACCGGCGGCAGGGCGCGCAGCAGGGTGAGCGCGCCGAGGGCGAGCAGCCCGGCGAGCCAGGCGCGGCCGGTGGCCCGGACCGCCCCGGCGCGGGGCAGCAGGGCCAGCAGCAGCACCGGCACCCCGGCCAGCAGCACTGTCACCAGGGCGACCGCCGGCCAGAGCCAGACCGCCCGGTCCAGCCCGGTGGCGAGCCGGACCTGGTCGGCCAGCCAGCCGACCAGCTCGGCCGGCACGGCGACCGCGACCGTCCAGCACCCGACCAGCGCCGCCGCCACCACCGGCCACGGGCCGGGACGGACCGGCGGCGGGATCACCACGGGCGACAGAAAGGGACGACCTGCGTACGGACCGACCTCCACTCCCCGACAGTACGGCGAGATCACGACGTGCCGCGCGGCGGCCACGACGGCTACGGTGGACAGGTGCGTGACCCCAACATCTCCCGAAGCGTCGCCGGCCAGCTCTCCCCGGCGCGACGCGCCGCCGACCTGCGGCGACTGCGTGCCGAACGGTTCGATGTCCTCGTGATCGGCGGCGGCGTGACCGGCGCCGGTGCCGCGCTGGACGCCGCCTCCCGAGGCCTGAAGGTGGCCCTGGTGGAGGCGCGCGACTTCGCCGCCGGCACCTCCAGCCGGTCCAGCAAGCTGATCCACGGCGGCCTGCGTTATCTGGAGCAGTTGGAGTTCCACCTGGTCCACGAGGCGCTCACCGAGCGGGGGCTGCTCGCCACCCGGCTCGCCCCGCACCTGGTCCGGCCGGTGCCGATCCTGGTCCCGCTGCCCGCCGGGCGGGGTGTGCGCGACCTGCCCGGCCGCACCTTCCGCCGCTCCTACTACGGCCTCGGCGTGGCCGCGTACGACGCGTTCGCCGGGTTGTTCGGGGGCGGGCGGGGGATGCCGCTGCACCGGCACCTCACCCGGGAGGGCGCGCGGCGGATCTTCCCGAGCCTGCGCGCCGACAGCCTCGCCGGGGCGATCCGCTACTACGACGGGCAGGTCGACGACGCCCGGCTGGTGGTCACGCTGGCCCGCACCGCGGCCAGCCTGGGGGCGACCGTGGTCAGCAGCGCCCGCGCCGTCGGCCTCGTCCGGCAGGCGCGCGAGGTGACCGGGGTCCGGGTCCGGGACCTGGAGGCCGCGCCCGGCTCACCGGACGCCGAGTTCGAGGTACGCGCCCGCACGGTCATCGCCGCCACCGGCGTGTGGACCGACGACATGTCCCGGATGCTCAACGACGTTGGGCTGCGCCGTGGGGTCCGGGTACGGGCGTCCAAGGGGGTGCACCTCGTGGTGCCCCGTTCGGCGATCACCGGCGAGACGGGCCTGATCCTGCGTACCGCCACCAGCGTGCTGTTCGTGATCCCCTGGGGCGGGCACTGGATCATCGGCACCACCGACACCGACTGGCAGCTCGACCGGTCCCACCCGGCCGCGTCCGCCCGCGACATCGCGTACCTGCTGGAGCAGGTCAACGCGGTGCTGGACCGGCCGCTCACCACCGACGACATCGAGGGCGTCTACGCCGGCCTGCGGCCGTTGCTGGCCGGCGAGGCAGACTCCACCTCCAAGCTGTCCCGGGAGCACGCGGTCGTCGAGCCCATGCTCGGGCTGCTGCTGGTCGCCGGGGGCAAGTACACGACGTACCGGGTGATGGCCTCCGACGTGGTGGACCGCGCGGCCCGCCGGCTCGGCGGGGTCCGCCCGTCCCGCACGGCCGATTTGCCGCTGCTCGGCGCCGACGGGTACGCCGCGATGTGGCGGGACCGGGCCGACCTGGCCCGCCGGCACGGGATGCCGGTCGGGGTGGTCGAGCACCTGCTGGAGCGGTACGGCACCCTCACCCTCGACCTGCTGGCGCTGGTCGACGCGGATCCGCTGCTCGCCTCGCCGCTGGCCGGTGCACCGGAATACCTGGCGGCCGAGGTGACGTACGCGGCCCGCGCGGAGGGGGCGCTGCACCTGGAGGACGTGCTGACCCGACGTACCCGGATCTCCATCGAGACCGCCCACCGCGGCCTGGAGTCGGCCGAGCACGCCGCCGAGCTGATGGGTTCGGTGCAGGGTTGGGACGCGGCGACCCGGGCGCGCGAGGTCGCGCACTACCGGGCCCGGGTGGAGGCGGAGCGGGAGTCCCAGCTCATGCCGGACGACGCCACCGCGGACGCGGCCCGGCTCGGCGCGCCGGACGTGCGGGGCTTCGCGGCGGACCGGGCCGACGGTGATCCCGTCGAAATCCCGTCGTCCCCCCGGTAGCCGAACCCTCGCCGGTCGGCGGGTCACCCCTGGGGTACGGGATCCTGCTGCTGCTCACCCAGGTCACCCCAACGTGAGGCCACCGCCTGACGTCGGGCTGCCCGGGGCGGCCTCAGAGCACCTTGCCGGGGTTGAACAGCCCCGCCGGGTCGAGCGCCGCCTTGATCGCCTGGTGCACCCGCACCCCGACCGGCCCGATCTCCCGGGCCAGCCAGTCCCGCTTGAGCAGCCCCACCCCGTGCTCGCCGGTGCAGGTGCCGCCCAGCGCCAGGCCGAGCCGCATGATCTCGTCGAACGCCCGCCGGCCCCGCTCCACGCTGGTCGGATCGGCGCGGTCGACCACGATGTTCGGGTGCAGGTTGCCGTCGCCGGCGTGCCCCACCACCCCGATCGGCACGGCGCACTCCTCGGCGATCCGCGCCACCCCGTCCAGCAGCTCGGCGAGCGACCCGCGCGGCACCGCCACGTCGTCGATGACCAGCCCGCCATTGCCACCCGGATACGCGTCGGCGGCGAACTTCTCCATCGCCGGGTGGGCCAGCCGGCGGGCCTGCAACAGCGCCGCCGCCTCCACGGCGTCGGTGGCGGCGTACACCTCGTCGGCCCCGGCGTTCCCGCACACCTCGGCGATCCGGGCCAGGTCCTCGGCGGCCCGCGAGCCGGTGTCCACGGCGGCCAGCAGCAGTGCCTGCGCGTCGGTGCGCAACCCCATCGGCTGATACGCCTCGATCGCCCGCAGGTGCGTGCGGTCGAGCAGCTCCAGCAGGCTCGGGGTGAGCCCCCTCGCGGCGATCTGGGCCACCGCCGTGCCGGCGTCCGCCGTGGAGTCGAAGACGGCGACCAGGGTCAGCGACTCCTCCGGGGCGGGCCGCAGCGCGACGGTCACCTCGGTGATCACGCCGAGGGTGCCCTCCGAGCCGACGAAGAGCCGGGTCAGGTCGTACCCGGCGACGCCCTTGGCGGTGCGTCGGCCGGTGCGCAGCACCTCGCCGGAGGCGAGCACCACCTCCAGGCCGAGCACGTACTCGGCGGTCACGCCGTACTTGACGCAGCACATGCCGCCCGCGTTGGTGGCGACGTTGCCGCCGATCGTGGACGACTCCCAGGAGCCCGGGTCCGGCGGGTAGTACAGCCCCTCCCGGCGGACCGCGCCGGCCAGTGTCGCGTTGACCACCCCGGGCTGGACCACGGCGATCCGGCCCACCGGGTCGATCTCCAGAATCCGGTCCATCGCCACGGTGCTCAGCACCACCGCGCCGTCCACCGCGTTCGCCGCGCCGGCCAGCCCGGTCCGCGCCCCCTGCGGCACCACGGGTACGCCGTGCCGGGCCGCGGCCCGCACCACGCCGGCCACCTCCTCGGTGCCGCGCGGGCGGACCACCACCAGCGGCGTCCCGGCCGCACACAGGTCGGCCTCGTCCCGCTCGTGTGTTCGTAGCAGGTCCGGGTCGGTCAGGACGGCGGTGTCGCCGAGGAGGGCGCGCAGGTCAGCGAGGAGGGGGGGTCCGGCCATGCAGCTGAGGCTAACCGGCGGCTAGCGGAGGGTGGCTAGTTCGCGGGTGAGGTTTGTGCGGGCCAGGTGTTCCCAGATGGGTGCCAGGTCGGGGAGGCGGTAGAGGGTGGGCAGCGCCAGGAGGGACTCCAGGACCCGGGCGCGGCCCTGCCGGAAGTCCCGGTCCGGGACGTGGGCGTACTCCTGGCGGACGGCGGCGGCGTACCGGTCGTACTCCTCGGGCGGGTCGGCCAGCACGGCCAGGTCGGCGTCGCAGAGCAGCGCCCCGTCGCGGTCGGCGGCGGCGACCGCGTGCCCGGCGGTGAGCAGCACCAGCCGGCGGACCTCGGCCGCCGCCGTGACCGGTGCCCCGAGCCCGGTCAGCAGCGCCTCGGCGAGGTCGGCGCTGGCCCGCTCGTTGGCGTCCCCGGCGGCGCGCGGGTCGTAGATCGCATCGTGGCACCATGCGGCGAGCCGGACCAGGTCCGGCTGGTCGGCCAGCACGGCGTACGCGTCGACCACGTCGAGTACGGCGGTCAGGTGCCGGACCGTGTGGTAGCGCCGGTGCGGCTCCCGCCAGCGGGTCAGCAGGTCCTCTCCGGCGCGGGCCAGCGCGGGGCCGTCGGGCGCGCCGGCGCCCCGGGCCGCCGCCCGCCACCGGTCCAGCAACCCGACCGCCCGGTCGTCTTCCGGCCCGACCGGCTGGCCGTTGCCGAGCCTGAGCGCCCGGTCGGCGTCCAGCCCCGCCCGGTCGGCGTCCGGGTCGGGCCTCCGGCCGTCGTCCAGTTCCGTCACCCGACCGAGTCTGCCGCAGCGGGCGAGGATTCACCGTCCCTCCGGCGGGTAGTCCCCGCCATGGCCGTGGCCCGGGACCGCCGACCCTCGTTGCTGCGGCGTGCCGGGCTGCGCGAGGGCGACGCCGACGTCGACGCGCCAAGGATCGCGGCGGCGATGGCGCAGCTTCGCCAACGGGGCCGGGCCACCCTGCACGACCGGCTGCACCGGGTCCGGATGGCGCTCGGGCTGGCCGGTCAGGCCGGGCTGGCCGCGGCACTGGCCTGGATCGTCTCCCACGAGCTGATGCACAACCCCCAGCCGGTCTTCGCGCCGATCTCGGCGGTCGGCACCCTCGCCGCGTCGGTCGGCCAGCGGCTGCGGCGGACCGTCGAGCTGATCGTCGGGGTGGCGGTCGGGGTGTTCCTCGGCGACGTGCTGATCTATTTTCTGGGTACGGGGGGCTGGCAGCTCGGGTTGGTGGTGACGGCGGCCATCCTGCTGACCATCTTCTTCGGCGCGAGCGTGGCGATCGTCATCCAGGCCGCCGCGACGGCCGTGCTGATCGTCACACTCAGCCCGTCCACCCAGGACCTGGAGATTCCGCGCTTCGTGGACGCGTTCGTCGGCGGCGGGATCGCGCTGGTGGTCACGGCGCTCCTGCTGCCCCTGAACCCGCTCCAGGTGATCAACCGGGCCGCCCGACCCGCACTCGACCTGCTCGCCGAACAGCTCGACGTGGCGGCCAGGGCGCTGCGTGAACGCGACCGGGACAGCGCCCAGGCCGCCCTGGAACGGCTCCGGGAGAACAAGGCGGAGCTGGCCACGCTCACGGAGGCGATCGAGGGCGCGAAGGAGACCAGCACCCTCTCCCCGGCTCGCTGGCACCGGCGCAGCGAGCTGACCCACTACGCCGAGGCGGCCGACCCCATCGACCGGGCGATGCGCAACAGCGGCACCCTGATCCGGCGCGCGGTGACCATGATCGAGGACGAGGAGCCGGTGCCGGAGCCCATGCCCGAGGCGGTGGTCCACCTCGCCGAGGCGGTCCGCCTGCTCCGCCACGAGTTCGCCGTCGGGGCGGAGCCGGAGAAGGCCCGGGAGCGCTGCCTGCGCGCCGTCAGCGAGGCTGGCCGGGCGTACGAGCAGGGGGTCGGGTTCTCCGGCAGCGTGGTGATCGCGCAGGTGCGGACCACCGCAAGCGACCTGCTGGTGGCCTCCGGGATCGAGCAGCAGGAGGCGAACCGGCTAATCCGGCAGTCCTTCGGCGAGCAGGAGAAGCCGGCCACGGGCACAACCGAGGCCGGCGGCTTCCCGAAGCCCCCCACGGCCCCGCCCCTGGGCTGAGTGGTGCGAGGCACGGGGACGCGGCGCGCGGGGAGGCGCGCACCAGGTGCCGGGACGCGGGGACCAGGATGGGTGGCTAGCTCAGCTCGGCGAGGGCGGCCAGCAGGCGGTCGACGTCCTGTGCCGTGCTGCCCAGGCCGAGGCTCGCCCGCAGGGCGGTCGACGGCAGGTCCGACCGCCCGCTGCGGGCCGCCGCCTCGGCGAGCAGCCGCCGGGCCAGCGGGTGGGCGCAGAACAGGCCGTCGCGGATCCCGACGTCGTACCGGCCGGCCAGCTCCGCCGCGACCTCCGCCGAGTCCCGGCCGGCGACCACGAACGAGACGATGCCGACCCGGGGGGCGTCCGGGCCGAAGGTACGCAGCTCCACCACGCGGGGCAGGGCGCTCAGGCCGTTCCGGAGCCGGGCCAGCAGGACCTGCTCCCGGGCGTGCAGCGCGACCCGGTCCGCGTCGGCGAGCGCGGCGCAGACCGCCGCGAGGGCGACCGCGCCGAGCAGGTTGGGCGTACCCGCCTCGTGCCGGGCCGGGCCGGCGGTCCAGCGCACCTCGTGCGTGGCGTCCCCGACATGGCCGGTCGCGCCCCCGCCCGCCAGGTACGGCGGGGCCGCGTCCAGCCAGTCGCCCCGCCCGAGCAGCACCCCCGCGCCGAACGGCGCGTACAGCTTGTGCCCGGAGACGGCCAGGTAGTCCACGCCGAGCGCGGCCACGTCGACCGGGGCGTGCGGGGCGAGCTGGGCGGCGTCCACGGCGATCCGGGCGGCGTGCCGGCGGGCGACGGCGGCCAGCTCGGCCACCGGCCAGCGCTCCCCGGTCACGTTGCTCGCCCCGGTGACCGCGACCAGCACCGGCGGGCCGGCGACCGCGCCCCGGCGCAGCTCCGTCAGCGCCGCGTCCAGCGCCCGGACCGCCTCGCCCGGGCCGGCGGGCACGGGCAGCCGCACCGAGCCGCGCGGCCAGGGCAGCAGGTTGGCGTGGTGTTCCCCGGCGAACGTCACCACCGTCGTCCCGGCGGGCAGGGCGCGGGCCAGCAGGTTCAGCGCGTCCGTGGTGTTCCGGGTGAAGATCACGTGGTCGTCGGCCCGGGCGCCGAAGAAGTCGCCGACGGTCTGCCGGGCCCGCTCGTAGGCGAGGGTGCAGCGCCGCGACAGCGCGCCCGCGCCGCGATGCACGCTGGCGTACCAGGGCAGCAGCTCGGCCACAGCGTCGGCCGCCGCCCGCGCGCACGGCGCGCTCGCCGCGTGGTCCAGGTTGGTCTGGCCCGGCACACCGAGCACGTCGAGCGGCCGCGACGACGCCGGCGCGGTCCGCGCGGGCAGCGGGGCGGGCGGGGGTACGAGGGTGACGGTCATGGCCGACCTCCGGGTCCGGGGACCCCGGGTGACGCCACCGGGACGGGGTCCGCGCTTGCCCAGCGCCGGACGGGGCTGGGCCCGGTCATCACCCGGGGCACCCCACCGCGAACTCGACGAGGGTTGCCGGCCAGCAAGCCGGGGCTTGACGCTGGCGCTCGTGACCTGCCCACAGGATAGCGGCCACCGGATGCGCCCGGAACGGGCGGCGGGGGGTGACTACGCTGACAGAATGGCCGACACCCCGACCGGCGGCGCTGCTGTGCCGCCGTGGACCGCGCCCGACGCCCCCGCGCCGCCCGGCGGGCCCGCCCCCCGGATGACGCTGCGCCGGCTGGGCTGGCGGCGGTTCCTGGTGTTGGCCCTGGTGGTGCTGCTGATCGCGGCGTGTGCGGTCTACATGCTCTTCGTGCTCGGCTCCAACCTCGGGCCCCAGGCGCTGCTGATCGGCCTGGTCGCCGCGATCCTGCCGGTACCGGTGCTGGTCTCCTGCTTCCTGTGGCTCGACCGGTACGAGCCGGAGCCGCTGAAGTACCTGATCTTCTGCTTCGCGTGGGGCGCGTTCGTCTCCACGGCCGCCTCGCTGACCGTGAACGAGTTCTTCGCCGCCCGGTTCGCCGACTGGGGGCTGCCGAACGCCCTCACCGGGGTGCTGGTCGCCCCGTTCATCGAGGAGCTGACCAAGGCGCTCGGGCCGATCCTGCTGCTGATCTTCCGCCGCCGAGAGTGGTCCGGAATCACCGACGGTCTCGTCTACTGCGGGCTGTCGGCCGTCGGCTTCGCCATGGTGGAGAACATCCTCTACCTGGGCGGCTACGGCTACGCCTCCGGCGTCGACGAGTACGGCCCGGCCACCGGCGCGCGGCAGGTCATCGCGATCTTCATCGTCCGGATCCTGCTGTTCGGGTTCGCGCACCCGCTGTTCACCTCGATGACCGGGGTGGGGCTCGGCATCGCCGCCCGGACGGCCGACCGGCGGGTGCGGTTCCTCGCCCCGCTCGCCGGCCTGCTGCTGGCGATGATGCTGCACGGCACCTGGAACCTGCTGCCGTCGCTGGCGCAGGCCACCGGCCAGGTCATGATCGCGCTGTACGGCTACCTCGGCGTCATGGTGCCGATCTTCTTCGCCATGGTCGGGCTGGCGGTCTGGCTGCGCGGCTGGGAGGGGCGGCTGACCGAACGCACCTTGCCCGACTACGTGCGGGCCGGCTGGCTCACCCCACCCGAGGTGGCGTCGCTGGGCAGCTTGGGCCGGCGGCACGCGGCCCGGACGTGGGCCCGCCGGGTGGCCGGCGACGCGGGCCTCAAGGCGATGCGGGGGTACCAGTTCTCGGCCACCCGGCTGGCTCTGCTGCGCGACGGGATGCGTCGAGGGCTGGACCGCAGGCCGGCCGACCGGGAACGGACCGCGCGGGAGGAACGGGAGCTGCTGGACGCGCTCACCGCGTACCGGTCGTTCTTCGTCGGGCGGGACCCGCAGGCCCCAATCGGCAGTTGGGACGGCCACCGTTACCACCTGCGGTTCCCCGACGGCTCGCACCGGCCCGTCGAGGCGCCGGACGAGCCGGTGGTGCCGATCCCGGTGGTGCTCGT
>NZ_SMKJ01000241.1:0-11099 GCF_004348615.1 Micromonospora sp. KC207 | reverse complement strand
CGCCCCCAGTCCTGCCCCCGGGCCCCGACGGTGGTCACCAGCCAGCCCCGGTCCGGGTCGTACGCGGTCCGTCCGGGCGGGCTGATCCGCCGCGAGTGCTGCTCCCAGCCGTCCAGCAGCAGCTCGGCGCTCTCCCCCGCCGGGTCGTACGCGAGCACCTGCCGCGACAGGTTCTCCAGCACCACCGGGCAGCCGGACAGCTCGGCGGCCTGCCGGACCACCTCGGCCGGGCCGGCGCCCTCGACCGACAGCTCGGTGAACCGCTGGTGGATCTCCTCGGTCGCCCGCAGCTCGGTGAGCTGGGCGTCGACGATCAGCGCGTGCACGGCCTCGGTGACCCGCACGAACGGGGTGGCCCGGCGCAGCTCGACCAGGGGCAGCCCGCGCCGGGCGGCGGCGGCGGCCATCACCCGGGGCACCCCGCTGACATACCGGCGGCCCAGCTCGACGACGAGACCGGAGACCCCGACGTCCGCCAGCCCGCCGATGAACGCGCGCAGTCCGGCGTCGTCGGCGGGCAGTCCGATGCCGGTGGTGAGCACCAGCTCGCCGCCGCGCAGCAGGGTGGCGATGTCGGGCACCTCCGCCACGTGCACCCAGCGCACCGGCCGGTCCAGACCGGCCTGTCCCGCCACGAGGCGGGGCGCGCCGTGGCGAACCGGGTCGAGCGCGAGCACCTCACGGACGGTAGGGAACACGGGCGACACGCTACCGTCCGTGACCCCGAACCTGAACAGGTCGCCGCTTCTGAACAGGTCCGCCGGGTCCGGGCGTCGCTCAGTCCACGCCGAGCTCCATCGCGGCGCGGTCGAGCGCCTCGTCGTCGGCGGAGGAGACGCCCCGGGAGGCGATGGCCTCCGCGCCGCCCTGCGGCATCGCGCCGATCAGCCCGGTCGAGGCCGCCTGCGCGGCGCCGACCATCCGCTGGGAGGGCCCGCCGCCGACAATGCCGAGGGAGGCGTACTGCTCCAGCTTCGCCCGCGAGTCGGCGATGTCCAGGTTGCGCATGGTGAGCTGGCCGATCCGGTCCGACGGGCCGAACGCCGAGTCCTCGGTACGCTCCATCGACAGCTTGTCGGGGTGGTAGCTGAACGCCGGGCCGGTGGTGTCCAGGATCGAGTAGTCCTCGCCCCGGCGCAGCCGCAGGGTCACCTCGCCGGTGACCGCCGTGCCGACCCAGCGCTGCAACGACTCGCGCAGCATCAGCGCCTGCGGGTCCAGCCAGCGCCCCTCGTACATCAGCCGGCCGAGGCGGCGGCCCTCGTTGTGGTAGTTCGCCAGGGTGTCCTCGTTGTGGATGGCGTTGACCAGCCGCTCGTACGCGGCGTGCAGCAGCGCCATGCCGGGCGCCTCGTAGATGCCCCGGCTCTTGGCCTCGATGATCCGGTTCTCGATCTGGTCCGACATGCCCAGGCCGTGCCGGCCGCCGATGGCGTTGGCCTCCAGCACCAGGTCGACGGGGCTGCCGAACTCCTTGCCGTTGATCGTCACCGGGCGGCCCTGGTCGAAGCCGATCGTGACGTCCTCGGTCGGGATCTCCACCGACGGGTCCCAGAACCGGACTCCCATGATCGGGTTGACCGTCTCGATGCCGGTGTCGAGGTGTTCGAGGGTCTTCGCCTCGTGCGTCGCGCCCCAGATGTTGGCGTCGGTGGAGTACGCCTTCTCGGTGCTGTCCCGGTACGGCAGGCCGTGTTCGAGCAGCCACTCCGACATCTCCTTGCGCCCGCCCAGCTCGGTGACGAAGTCGGTGTCGAGCCACGGCTTGTAGATGCGCAGCTGCGGGTTGGCCAGCAGGCCGTACCGGTAGAAGCGCTCGATGTCGTTGCCCTTGAACGTCGAGCCGTCGCCCCAGATCTGGACGTCGTCGGAGATCATCGCCCGCACCAGCAGGGTCCCGGTCACGGCCCGGCCCAACGGGGTGGTGTTGAAGTACGCCCGCCCGCCCGAGCGGATGTGGAAAGCCCCACAGGTCAACGCGGCCAGGCCCTCCTCGACCAGGGCGGCGCGGCAGTCGACCAGCCGGGCGACCTCGGCGCCGTAGCTGAGCGCGCGACCGGGCACCGAGGCGATGTCGGGCTCGTCGTACTGGCCGATGTCGGCGGTATAGGCGCAGGGGACGGCGCCCTTGTCGCGCATCCACGCGACCGCGACCGAGGTGTCGAGGCCGCCGGAGAAGGCGATGCCGACACGTTCGCCGATGGGCAGGGAGGTGAGAACCTTGGACACGGGGAAGATTATTCATCAGGACGCATGGTCATGCAAGCCGAAGCGTCCGGACGGGGCCGGCAGCTACCCGTCGCCGAACGGCGGATCGTCGCGGCCCAGCTCCCAGCAGGCCACGGCGGTCGCGGCGGCGACGTTCAGCGAGTCCACGCCGCGCCGCATCGGGATCACCACCCGGGCGTCGCTGGCGTCCAGCGCCGCGCGGGTCAGCCCCGCCCCCTCCGCGCCGAGCAGCAGCGCCGACCGGGCCCGCTGGGCGACGGTCAGCCGTTGGATCGGCACCGCGTCCGGCGCCGGGGTCATCGCCAGCACGGTGAAACCGGCGGCCCGCACCCCGGCCAGCGCTTCCGGCCAGGGCTCCAGCCTGGCGTACGGCACGGCGAAGACCTCGCCCATGCTGACCCGGACACTGCGCCGGTACAACGGGTCGGCGCA
The DNA here is from genome assembly GCF_004348615.1 of Micromonospora sp. KC207. Lineage (NCBI taxonomy): Bacteria > Bacillati > Actinomycetota > Actinomycetes > Micromonosporales > Micromonosporaceae > Micromonospora > Micromonospora sp. KC207. The sequence continues at coordinate 8,438 of NZ_SMKJ01000241.1, read as the reverse complement.
GGACGGCGAGAGCAGCACGGCGTCCACCCCCAGCGCGGCCACGGCCCGGAAGATCGCGCCGAGGTTGGTGTGGTTGTTGACGTCCTCCAGGATCACCGCCCGCCGCGCGTCGGCGAGCACCCCGGCGGCATCCGGCAGCGGCTTGCGCCGGAACGAGGCGAGCACCCCCCGGTGCACGTGGAAGCCGGTGGCCCTCTCCAACACGTCCGGGGTGGCCGCGTATACCGGGGCGTCGCCGGTGTCGAGGTCGGCGAGCTGGTCCACCCGTTTGGCGTCGACCAGGAACGACCGGGCCGGATAGCCGGCCCGCAGCGCCCGGCGCAGCACCAGCTCCCCCTCGGCGATGAACAGGCCGTGTGGCGGCTCCCACCGGGTACGCAGCTCCACGTCGGTGAGCGCCCGGTAGTCGGCGATCCGGTCGTCGTCGGGGTCGGTGATCTGGTGGACGAGCACCCGGCCCACCTTAGGTGCAAGGAAGTGCCCCTTGTTAACGCATACGGTAGAGAAGGGCCCCCTTCTCACCACGCCTCGGCAGGGAAGGCGGCGCGCGGGATCTGCTTCCGGCCGCGCCGCCGACGGGACCGCTCAGCCGGTGAGGCCGGCGTCGCGGGCAAGCGGGGCAGCCTGCACCCGCTCGGCGGTTCGGCTGGCCGGTGATCTCCCGCTGAGCGCCGACTCGATCCGGTCGAACCACTTGTCGATGCCCTGAGCCAGCCGGTTGATCTGGTCGCGGAGCTTGCCGATCTCGGCTCGGATGGCCGCGTCGTCGCGCTCGTCACGGATCGCCGCGAGTGGCACGTAATACCCGGCCGGGAGCACCTGGGCCCCGCACGGGGCGTGGGGTTCAGCCGCGGCGGTTGAGCCAGCGCAGGACGTCCGGCGGGAGGCTCTCCTGCCGGCTCGGGGTGGGCGTCGGCTCCGGGGCCGGGCGGTGCACCTCGCCGGCCAGCTCACGGCTGGGCGGGGTGAAGTCGCGGACCGGCTGGCCGTCCACGGCGGTGCGGATCGTGCGGGCGACCGCGTCGATCACCTTCGCCTGCACGCTCGAGCCGACCCGGTCGCCCGGGTCGTCCGGGTTGGCGGCGATGCCGGCGACGGCGACCTGCGGGGTGAAGCCGACGAAAGTCTCCGTGGCGGCCTGCTCCGAGCTGCCGGTCTTGCCGGCGACGGGTCGCCCGACGATCCGGTCCACGGCGGTGGCCGTGCCGCCGTCGCACTGGTGGTACGCGCTCTGCTGGCCGACCGGGCAGCGGGCCGCGTCGGTGGCCGCCCGGGCCACGTCGGTGTCGAGCACCCTGCGGCAGGACGGCTCGCCGACGTCGACCCTGTCGCCGTCGGCGGCGGTCACCGACACCACCGGCAGCGGGGCGCAGTACGTCCCCTCGGCGGCCACGGTGGCGTAGGCGTTGGCCAGGTCGAGGGGGGTGGTGGCGGCTACGCCGAGGGTGAACGACCCCCAGTTGGCGGCGTTGTCCCGGGCGAAGGCGGCGTCGGCGTCGGCGCGGAAGGTGATGCCGAGACGCTGGGCCATCTCCACCACCTTCGCCGGGCCGACCTGCTCGGACAGCCAGACGAAGTACGTGTTCACGGAGCGGCCGAAGCCGTCCCACATGGTGCGGTAGCCGTCCATCCACTGCGGGTTGGCGTTGGCGGGGCACCACTTCCCGCCACAGCTGCCCTCCCCCTCGGCGGCGTACCGGGTGGGCAGCCGACTGGGCGCGTCGAAGCCGGTGGCCAACTGCCTGCCGTTCTCCAGGGCCGCGAGCATGGTGAACAGCTTGAACGTCGACCCCGCCTGGTACCCGTCGACGCCGCCACCGCCGGAGATCAGCGGATTGACGGTGTTGGGGTGGTTGGTCTGCCCGTCGGGGTTCGGGTCGAGGCTGTAGTGCCGGTTGACCGCCATGGCGAGCACCCGGCCGGTGCCGGGCTGCACGGCCGCGATGGGCAGGGCGCGCTTGTCGTCGTACCCGTAGACGGCGGCGGCCCGCTGCTGCGCGGTCTGCTGGATCTTCGGGTCCAGGGAGGTTACGACGGTGTAGCCGCCCCGGCGCAGCGCCTGCTCCCGTTCGGCGACGGTCGCGCCGAACGCGGGCTGGGTGAGCCACCACTGGCGCAGGTAGTCGCAGAAGAAGCCCCAGCCGTCGTGGCCCTCGGCGACGGCGGTGCAGCCGTTGGGCTGCTGGGTGGGGTGCAGGGCCAGCTTCTCGGCCTTGGCCGTCGCGGCCTGCTCGGCGGTGATCGCGCCGGTGGCGGCCATCGCGTCGAGCACGTACGCCCGCCGGGTCAGGGCCGCGTCGACGTCCCCGCCGATCGGGCTGTACGCGTCGGGCGACTGGACCAGGCCGGCGAGCAGGGCCGCCTCGGGCAGGGTCAGCTCGGCCGGGGACTTGGCGAAGTAGCGCTGGCTGGCCGCCGCGATGCCGTACGCGCCGGAGCCGAAGTACGCGATGTTGAGGTAGCGGTTGAGGATCTCGTCCTTGCTGAGCCGCTGCTCCAGCGCCGTCGCGTACCGGATCTCCTGGAGCTTGCGCCCGACGGTCTGCTCGGTTGCCGAGGCCCGCTGCTCGGCGGTGCGGTTGGGGTCGGTCTTGAGCACGTTGCGGACGTACTGCATGGTCAGCGTGGAGCCGCCCTGCTCGGTGCCGCCGCCGGTGACGTTGGCGACCAGGGCGCGGGCGATGCCGCGCAGGTCGGTGCCGCCGTGGGAGTAGAACCGGCGGTCCTCGGCGGCCACGATGGCCGCGCGCATCACCGGGGCGATCTCGGCCAGCGGCACGTCGGTGCGGTTGACGTCGTAGAACGTGGTGATCAGCGTCTTGCCGTCGTTGGCGTACAGGTACGACCGCTGCGGGGTCGCCGGGGTGCGCAGCGCCTCAGGCAGCGCCGCGTACGACCCGACGGCCGCCTGCGCGGCGTAGCCGAACAGCAGGTTGGCCGGGAGCGCGGCGGCGGCGAGGGCGAGGCCGGCGAGCAGTCCGGCCAGCAGCACGGTGAACAGCCGCGACAGCGGCGACCGGGGTGGCGGCATGACGCCAAGGGTTGCCACGAAAGCCACGATCCGGCCACCCCCGGCGGCGGGTTGTCGGCTAATTCACCGGCAACCGCCGGCGATCTGTCGGCCGATCACCGCCCGTCGACGCCCTTGTCCGGATCGCCGCGTCCCCGCGCCGGTACCGGAGGCTTCCCGCGCTGCCACGCCCCGGGACATCGAGCCGACCCCGCGCTGCCCGCCCGACAGCACGAACGGGGCAGGTCCAGAGGGGCCGAGACGGGTACGTGCAGCCGCCGTGGTCTTGCTGGCCTGCCGGCTGCCAGGGCGCTGCCGGACGGTCACATCCACGGATGGTGCGGTGCGGTCGCCGGCAACTGGCAGGCGGTCAACCGGCGGCGAGCGGGCCACCGCCGGCCCCCGGGGTCGGGCCGCCGCCCGGCCCGGTCGCCGTGGCGACGCTGGCGCTGGCCGCGTCCCGGGCGATGGCGGCGGGAACGAGGCGGCCGGACCGGTAGCCGATGCCGATCCCGGCGACCAGCACGAAGATCGCCCCGAAGGTCTGCACCGAGCCGACCAGCGCGCCGCCGACGCCGAGCAGCGGAGCGGCGATCATCAGCATCGTGCCGTCGCCGAGGCTGAACATGCCGGAGCGGGCCACCGCCCACCCGGTGAGAAACCAGCCGGCCGTGTAGCAGGTGGCGCCGACCAGGACGAGCGTGCGGGCGGTGGTACCGAAGACCGGGGCCTGCTCGGCCAGGCCGGCGAAGGGCAGCATGAGCACGGTGCCGGCGATGCTGGCCAGCAGTCCGGCAGCGGCCACCCGGCGGCTGCGGGTGGCGGCGAGCAGCCCGGTCAGGGCCAGCAGTGCGAGCAGGCCGAGCCAGACGGCGGCGACCCAGCCGACGAGGTAGAGCTGCCCGCCGTCGGCCGGGTACGGGTCGTTGCCGACGCCACCGTCGCTGGCCATCGCGACCGTGCCGTAGAGCAGCGCGTACGCCGGCAGGAGCCAGACCGAAGCGCGGCCGAAGCGTCGCAGCGACCAGGCCCAGGTGGCGTTGGTGGCCGGGGCCGCCGGCCCCGGCTCGGTGACGAACGGCAGCACCCCGAAGCCGCCGCCGGTGCGGCGGGCGCCGAGCGGCCCGGCCGGGTCGTGCGCGCCGGGCGCCGGCGGCCCGGGAAAGAGCTTGTCCAGGGGATCCTTCATGCGACACCTCGCTGCGCTCGTCGGCGGGGCGGGACGCGCCGCGGCGCCCCGGTCCTGGTCACGACCCGTCCTGTCGGACCGATCGTGTCAGGCACCGGAGCGCCGCATGAGGATTATTCGCATTCTCGCCCGGCCGCCGGCGCGGGCCGCCGTGCCGACCCGATCCGCCCGGTCGTCAGCCCCGTTCGCGCCGGTCGGCCGGGTCGTTCAGCAGGCTCGCCGGAGAAACCGGCTCCGGGGCCGGCAGCCCCTGCGGGGCCTTCCCGCCGGTGGCCTGCGCCTCGGCGACGCGTACCTCGTCGTGGATCCGCTGGGCGGCGGCCGCCGCCGCCCGCGCGGCCTCGGCGGCCTCGCGCTCCACCGCGCTCGCCCCGTCGGCGGCCTCCGGCGACGGCGCGTCGCCGACCATCTGGCTCAGCCCGCCCAGCGCGCCGCCCATCCCCTCCAGGGCCTTGGTCAGCTCCGCCGGGACGATCCAGACCTTGTTCGCCGTGCCGTTGGCGATCTGCGGAAGGGCCTGAAGGTACTGGTAGGCGAGCACCTTCTGGCTCGGGTTGGCCTGGTGGATCGCGTCGAACACCGTCCGGATCGCCTTCGCCTGGCCCTCCGCCTGGAGGATGCGGGCCTGCCGGTCACCGTCGGCGCGCAGCACCGCCGCCTGCTTCTCGCCCTCGGCCGTGAGGATCTGCGACTGCTTGTGCCCCTCGGCGTTGAGGATCGCCGCCCGGCGGTCCCGCTCGGCGCGCATCTGCTTCTCCATCGAGTCGCGGATGCTCGGCGGCGGCTCGATCGCCTTGATCTCCACCCGGGTGACCTTGATGCCCCACCGGCCGGTCGTCTCGTCCAGCACGCCCGACAGGTGCCGGTTGATCTCCTCCCGGCTGGTCAGGGCCCGCTCCAGGTCCAGCGAGCCGATCACGTTACGCAGCGTCGTGACGGTGAGCTGCTCGATGGCCTGGAGGAAGTTCGAGATCTCGTACGTGGCCCGGACCGAGTCGACGACCTTGAAGTAGAGCACCGTGTCGATCGAGACCACCAGGTTGTCGGAGGTGATCACCGGCTGGGGCGGGAAGCTGACCACCTGCTCGCGCATGTCGACCTTGGTGCGCACGGCGTCGATGAACGGGACCAGCAGGTTCAGGCCCGGATTCAGCGTGCGCTTGTACTTGCCGAGCCGCTCCACCACGTCCTGGCGCTGCTGCGGCACGATCCGCACCGCCTTGACCAGGGTCATCACGGCGATCAACGCCGCGGCGGCCAACAGCACCGTCACAAACTCCATACCCTTCACCCTCTCGCTTCGGGCAGTTCGCCCGGGGTGGAAATGTCGTCATCCCACACCAGGGCCGTCGCGCCCTGGACCTTGATCACCCGCACCCGTCGACCGGGGACGAAGCTCTGCGTCGCGTCGTACGACCGGGCGCTCCACAGCTCGCCGTCGATCTTGACGAGGCCGTGCTCGGCGTCGACCCGTTCGAGCACCAGCGCGGTGGAACCCTCGATCGCCTCCACCCCGAACGCCTGCCCGCCGCTGTCGGAGGCGGGGCGGCCGTGCCGGCGGATCGCCGGCCGGGCCACGGCCACCGTGAGCGCGGAGACCACCGCGAAGACCACCGCCTGCACGGCGGGCGGCGCGCCCAGGGCCGCCGCGCCCGCGGCGGCGAACGCGCCGACCGCGAACATGATCAGGACAAGCGTCGTCGTGAAGATCTCGGCGACCGCCAACACCACACCCAGTACGACCCAGAACACCGCGTCCACCCATTCAGCGTGCCACGTCGAAGCACGCGCGGCCCGTCGGCAAGATCAGTAAGCTCGGCGGCACCGCCCCCGAGAGCCCGGCGGGACGCCCCGAGAGCTGGAGGAGCCCGTGTCGCTGCCACCCGAGACCGCCTGCCGCATCGATGCCCGGGTCGCCCGCGCCCAGTCCGAGGGGCGCGCCCCCTCGCTCGTTCTCGGCGTGGTACGCGACGGGGAACTGGCCCACCTCGCCGCCGCCGGGCACCGGCCCCGCCCCGACGCCGACCGACAGTACCGGCTCGGCTCGATCACCAAGACGATGACCGCGGTGCTCGTCATGCAGCAGCGCGACGCCGGCGCGCTCGCCCTCGACGACCCTCTGGAGCGGCACCTGCCGGGCACCGGGGTGGGCCAGCTCACCCTGCGCCAACTCCTCGGCCACGCCAGCGGCCTGCAACGCGAGCCCGACGGGGCGTGGTGGGAGCGGGTCGACGTCGGCGACCTGGCGTCCGTGCTGGCCGGGGTGGACGGGCGGAAGATCGCGTACCCGCCGCACCGGGGCTACCACTACTCGAACCTGGCGTACGGGCTGCTCGGCGGCGTGCTGGAGGCGGTCACCGCGACGCCCTGGCTCGATTTGCTGCGGCGGCGGCTGCTGGAGCCGCTGGGCATGACCCGCACCACGTACGACGCCGTCGAGCCGTTCGCCCGGGGGTACGTGGTGCACCCCTGGCACGACACGCTGCGCGAGGAGCCCCGCACCGACACCGGGGCGATGGCCCCGGCCGGGCAGCTCTGGTCCACCGTCACCGACCTCGGCCGCTGGGCGGCGTTCCTGGCCGACCCCGACCCGGCGCTGCTCGAACCGGAGACGCTCACCGAGATGTGCGCGACCGTGACGATGAGCGACCCGCAGGGCTGGACCGGCGGGCACGGCCTCGGGCTGGAGCTGTACCGGGTCGGCGACCGGGTGCACGTCGGGCACGGCGGCTCGATGCCCGGGTACGTCGCCGCGCTGGCTGTGCACCGGCCCGCCCGCACCGCCGTGGTCGGCTTCGCCAACTCGTACGGGCTACGCGTCGGTTACCTCGGCGCCCTCGCCCGGGAGGTGCTCACCACCGTGCTGGACGCGCTGCCGGAACCGGTCACGCCGTGGCACCCGGCCGACGCCCCGCCCCGGGCCGACGTGGCCGAGCTGACTGGCCGCTGGTGGTGGATGGGCGGGGAGTTCGAGTTCCGCGTCGACCCGGCCACCGGCGACCTGTGGGGCGGCCCCGTCGGCGACCCGGTGCTGCGGTTCACCCCGGAAGGGCCGGACCGCTGGCGGGGCCGCTCGGGCGCGCAGGACGGCGAGATCCTCACGGTGGTCCGCGACGACGCGGGCCGCCCGGTCGCCCTCGACGTGGCCACGTTCCTGCTCAGCCGCACCCCCGACGAGGAGCCCTGACGCACGCCCGGCGCGGGCCCGGCCCGGCGGGCTCGGCCAGGCGGGCTCGGCCAGGCGGGCTCGGCCAGGCGGGCTCGGCCAGGCGGGCTCGGCCAGGCGGGCTCGGCCAGGGTGCTCAGTCAGGCAGGCGGTTCGGTGACGAAGTCGATCAGCCGTTCCATCGCGTTGATCAGCGGGGTCTCCACGTCGGCGAAGCTGTCCACCCGGGACAGGACGCGCCGCCACATGTCGGCCGGCTCGGCGACCCCGAGCGCGGCGCAGACCCCCTCCTTCCACGGCCGCCCCGGCGGCACCACCGGCCACGCCGCGATGCCCAGCGCGGCCGGCTTGACCGCCTGCCACACGTCGACGTACGGGTGCCCGGTGACCAGCACGTGCGGGGAGGTCACCCGGGCCACGATCCGGCTCTCCTTCGAGCCGGGCACCAGGTGGTCCACGAGCACCCCGAGCCGCCGGGTGTGCCCGGGGCCGAAGTCGCGGACCCGCGCGCCGAGGCCGTCGATGCCGTCCAGCGGCTCCACCACCACACCCTCGATCCGCAGGTCGTCGCCCCAGATCCGCTCGACCAGGGCGGCGTCGTGCACGCCCTCGACCCAGATCCGGCTGGCCTTGGCGACCTGCGCCCGCACACCGTCCATTGCGATCGAGCCCGACGCCGTACGCCGCCGGGCGGCAGGCACCGGTGACCGGGCCGGGCGGCGCAGCGTCACCGGCCCGCCGTCGAGCAGGAACGCCGCCGGCAGCAGCGGGAAGTTGCGCCGCCGGCCGTGCCGGTCCTCCAGCACCACCGCGCCGGACTCGAAGCCGACCACCGCGCCGCAGAACCCGGAGTCGGCGTCCTCGACCACGAGGTCGAGTTCCGCGTCCACCTCGGGCACTGCCCTGCGCCGCCGCCAGTCGCCCGCCAACACGTCCTCGCCGTAGCGCCCCACCATGCCCGCCACGCTAACCCCCACCGCGCCCGCTGGCGCGGCAGCCGCGCCGATCACGGGGCACGCGCCCCAGTAGAAGATCATGAGGCGGGCCCGGGGAAACCGGACGGACGGGACGCC